>NZ_RZRK01001157.1:0-1403 GCF_003997835.1 Mesorhizobium sp. M7A.F.Ca.CA.004.12.1.1 | reverse complement strand
GCATCATCTCGCGCGTCGTCGATGTCTGGATGGCCTTTCCGCCGGTGCTGTTCGCCATATTGCTGGTGGCGGTGCTCGGCACGGGCTTGAGTTCCGTCATCCTGGCCATCGCCATCATCGACTGGACGCGTTTCTGCCGGGTGATCCGTGCCGAGACAATGGGTCAGTCGCGCATGGACTATGTCGAGAATGCCCGCATTGCCGGCTACGGCCGCATCGGCATCATGCTGCGCGAAGTGCTGCCCAATGTGGTGCCGTCGATCGTCGCATTGCTGTCGCTGGAAATGGGCATCGCCGTTATCGTCGAGGCGATCCTGTCCTTCGTCAATCTGTCGATCTCGACCGACGATCCGACCTGGGGAGGCATCATCGCCGAGGGCCGGCTGTCGATCCATCAGGCCTGGTGGGTGCTGGTGTTCCCGCTGATCACGCTGATCCTGACCGTGCTGTCGTTCAGCCAGTTCGGCGAGGCGCTGAAGACGCGTTTCGATCCGGTGCTGCGATGAGCGCCTGCCTCGACATCAGGGATTTGAGCGCGGTGCTGCCCAACGGCCAGCGCGTATTGCGCTCGGTGTCGCTCTCCGTCCAGCCCGGCGAGGTCCGCGCGCTGGTCGGCGAAAGCGGCGCCGGCAAGACGATGATCGGCAAGGCGGTGCTCGGTGTGCTGCCGTCGAGCGTGCGCATTGTCGAAGGCGACATGCTGCTCGAGGGTGAAGACCTCGGCAAATTGCAGCCCAAGGCACGACGCACGCTGATTGGGGCGCGCACGGCGCTGATCCCGCAGGACCCGCTGACCGCGCTCAACCCGTCGCGGCGCATCGGCTCGCAGATGACCGACCGGCTGGTGCGCATCCTCGGCTGGAGTGGCGAGAAGGCCGATACCCGCATCCGGCAATTGCTGGACGAGGTGCAAATCCGCGATCCCGACCGCGTGCTGAAAAGCTATCCGCACGAACTGTCCGGCGGCATGCGCCAGCGCGTGCTGATCGCTGCGGCCTTCGCCGCGGAGCCAAGGCTGATCGTCGCCGACGAGCCGACCACGGCGCTTGATGTGACCGTGCAAAAACAGATCCTGCGGCTGATCGTGCAGTTGCAGCGCGAGCATGGCACGGCGATCCTGTTCGTCACCCATGATCTCGGCGTCGTCGCCAAGATCAGCCAGAGAGTCTCGGTGCTTTATGCCGGCAAGGTGGTGGAGGAGGCCGACACGGCTGCCCTCTTCGCAGCACCGCAGCATCCCTACACGCGAGCGCTGATGGCGGCGACGCCACGCTACACCGATCCTTTCGCCTCGCTGAAGCCGGTGGACGACGAAGTCCTCGCAGGGCTTGCTTCAGAGATCGCTGCCGCAGACCAGGCCTGGAGGCGGTCGCATGGTTGAACCGTTGTTCTCCTCGCGCGGG
>NZ_RZRK01001156.1:0-1405 GCF_003997835.1 Mesorhizobium sp. M7A.F.Ca.CA.004.12.1.1 | reverse complement strand
CGATCCGCTCGCGCACGGCAGCAAGTGACAGCGCCGCCGAGATCGGCATCGAGGGTGGCCGCGTTCTGCCTGTCAGGCCGGCGGCGGCCAATCGCGGCACCACGATCGAGGTGCGCGACCTGTTCTTCGCAACGCCGGCCCGGTTAAAGTTCATGAAGGGCGAACGCGCCGAAAGCTCGGCCACCAGCGATGTGGTCAAGCGCATCGCCATCGCCTTCCCCGCCGTGCGCTTCACGCTGGCCGGCTCGGACCGCTCGACGCTGGAATTGCCGGCGGCGGATGACAGCGCGGAAGGCAGCCTGCGCCGTGTCGCCCAGGTGATGGGCACCGACTTTCCCGACAATTCGATTGCCGTCGATGCGATGCGCGAAGGCGTGCATCTGACCGGCCACGTGTCGATCCCGTCCTTCACCCGCGCCAACGCGCTGCAGCAATATGCGTATGTGAACGGCCGCCCGGTGCGCGACAAGCTGATCGCCGGCGCCATACGCGGTGCCTATGCCGACGTCCTGCCGCGTGACCGCCATGCGGTGACGGTGCTGTTCCTGACGCTCGACCCGGCCATCGTCGACGTCAATGTCCATCCAGCCAAGGCCGATGTGCGCTTCCGCGATCCCGGCCTTGTGCGCGGATTGATCGTCGGTGCAATTCGACAGGCACTGGCCGATGCCGGCGTCCGCGCCGCCACCACGGGTGCCGCCGGCATGATGGCCGCGTTCCGGCCAGGGGCCGCATCCTACGGCCACGGCGGACCGGCAAACGGCCACCGCAGCTACGACGCGGCCTACCGCGCGTCGGGCCCGTCCGGCTTCGATCCCGTCCGGTCGTCGCAGCGGCCGCTCGATATGGGTTTCGAGGGTGCGGGCTTCGAGCAGCGCGGCTTGCGTGAAAACGAGCAAGCGGCTTTCGATGCCGGTCCGCTTGCCAGCGCCGATGCACGCGCAGGGCAGGATGAAGCGGCCGAGACCCTGCTCGGCGCGGTGCTGGGCGCGGCGCGCGCCCAGGTGCATGAAAACTACATCGTCGCCCAGACCAGGGATTCGCTCATCATCGTCGACCAGCATGCGGCGCATGAACGGCTGGTCTACGAGGCGCTGAAGAATGCGCTGCACTCGCGCCCGGTGCCCTCGCAGATGCTGCTTTTGCCCGAGATCATCGACCTGCCGGAAGAGGACGCCGAGCGGCTTGCGCTGCATTCGGAAACGCTGGCCCGCTTCGGTCTCGGCATCGAGCGCTTCGGCCCCGGCGCCGTCGCGGTGCGCGAGACGCCGTCGATGCTGGGCGAGACCAATGTCGGGCAATTGGTGCGCGACCTCGCCGACGAGATCGCAGACAACGACACGGTCGACACGCTGAAGGAGCGGCTGGACAAAATAGCCGCGACCATGGCCTGCCACGGCTCTGT
>NZ_RZRK01001155.1:0-1409 GCF_003997835.1 Mesorhizobium sp. M7A.F.Ca.CA.004.12.1.1 | reverse complement strand
TCCGTACCCTCTATGAAAGGCTTTATGCGTGAGTGTCTCGATCGCGGACAGGGCCGACTGGCTCGGCGACAAGCATCTGCAGCGCCTGCTGTTCGCACTGGCCGAAGGCGGTGAAGAGGCGCGAGTCGCCGGCGGCGCGGTGCGCAACACGCTGATGGGCCAGCCCGTCGCCGACATCGACATCGCCACCACCTGCCTGCCGCAGCAAACCCTCCGCCGCGCCGAAGCGGAAGGGTTCAAGGCGGTGCCAACCGGCATCGAACATGGGACAATCACCGTGGTTGCCGGCGGAAAACCTTATGAAATCACCACCTTGCGCGCCGATATCGAGACCGACGGGCGACGCGCGAAAGTGTCGTTCGGGCGCGACTGGAAGCTTGACGCCGAGCGGCGCGACTTCACCATCAATGCGCTCTATGCCGAGGCCGACGGCAGGGTTGTCGACCTGGTCGGCGGCATTGCCGACATCGAGGCACGCCGGCTGCGCTTCATCGGCGACCCGGAAGCGCGTATCCGCGAGGATTATCTGCGCATCCTGCGCTTCTTCCGCTTCTTCGCCTGGTACGGCGATGGACGGCCGGACGCCGAAGGGCTGAAAGCCTGCGCCCGGCTTAAGGAAGGGCTGGCCCAGCTTTCGGCCGAGCGCATCTGGTCGGAACTGAAGAAGCTCTTGTCGGCGCCCGATCCGTCACGGGCGCTGCTCTGGATGCGGCAGGCAGGCGTCTTGACCGCAGCGCTGCCGGAAAGCGAGAAATGGGGCATCGATGCCATCCATGGGTTGGCCAAGGCCGGGAAGGATCTGGGCTGGGCACCCGACCCGCTGCTCAGACTGGAAGCGATCGTGCCGCCCGATGCCGCTCGCATGAAGACGCTCGCCGAGCGGCTCAAACTCTCGACCGCCGAAGCGGATCGCCTGCGCCACTGGGCGCTTGCCACCGCCGTCGAGCCGAAGACGACCGAGGGCGAACTGGCGAAAAGGCTCTATCGCGGCGACCGGCAGGGGTTTGTCGACCGGCTGCGGCTGTCGCTTGCGGCAGCCAGAGTGCGCGCCGTCGAGGACAATGAGGCGCTGCTCGAAGCCGGTGGCTTTTCGCGCCAGCTTGCCTTCGCCACCAAATGGGAAAAGCCGTTGTTTCCGCTGAAAGGTGCCGATCTCACAGCGCTCGGCGCAACTCCAGGACCGAAACTCGGCGAAATCCTCAGGAATCTCGAGGCGGAATGGGTCGAAGCCGGGTTTACCCCTGATCGCGACGCGCTCCTCAAGCGCGCCGCCGAAGCTTTGAACGCCGGGTAGATCAGGCCGCGTCGCGGCTCTTTTCGATGCGCGAGCGGATCGCCTCGATCATCGTCTCGCGGATGACCGTCTCACCATGCGTCTCGCGCATGTGCTCGACGGCACGGCGCATGAC
>NZ_RZRK01001154.1:0-1410 GCF_003997835.1 Mesorhizobium sp. M7A.F.Ca.CA.004.12.1.1 | reverse complement strand
CAACAAGAAGGTGTTTTCGATCACCGAAGCTGGCCAGGCGCATCTCGCCGACAACCGCGAGATGATCGATGGCGTGCTCGACCATCTAGAGCGCTTCGGCCGCAAAATGGCCAAGGCGCGCGACTGGTTCGGCTGGAACGACGAGAGTGAAGAGGGCGGGCGTCGTGGCGGCCGGGGTAGCCGCGGGGATCGTTCGGAAGCGCGCGACGAATTCCGCGCAGTCCGCCACCGACTGCGCGCGGCTCTGGGTGACTTCGTCGACGCCCCGGCCGACAAGCAGGCCGAGGCGATCGCCATCCTCGAAGCCGCCGCCGAGGCGCTGGAAGCGCTGTCGCGCAAGTAAGCTCGTCCAGCCGACCGGACGCAGCCCTTGCCCGCTGGGCCAAGGACCGATAGTGAAATTCATCCCGCGTCACTCTACATGGTGCGGGATGAATGCTGTTGGAGGAAGCCCGATGTCTTTTCTGAAGCGTCTTTTCGGCGGTGGCGCCAGCGGAGCCGAAACGGCTGGACCAACAAGTGCAGCGCCAGCTAAGCAGGTCGAGCACAAGGGCTTCCTGATCAGCGCCACGCCCTACAAGGCGGATGGCCAATACCAGACGTGCGGCGTCGTCTCCAAGGAGATCGACGGTGTGGTGAAGGAACACAAATTCATCCGTGCCGACCGTTTCGCCGGGCTCGACGACGCCGTCGACATCTCGATCAAGAAGGGCATCCAACTGGTCGACGAGCAGGGCGACCGGATTTTTGGGTAGATCACCGCCACAGGTCCATGCGGGCCTTTGCGCCACGATGGACCTCTCGGTCCGGGTTGACCTACGACCGCCGGCGGATCAACTCGTCCTGGCGGGATCGATCGTCATCAGGCGGGCCCTGGCCTCGATCAGATGCCTTCTCGCGGCCCTTATCCGGCCGCACAATGCCAGATTAAGAGCGACGCCGCCTTCCTCGTCCAGCAAGTCATTCGCGCGCTTCAGAGAGTGCTCAGCTCTCCTTATGCGCAGTCTGGCGTTGGCCGCTTCGATGCTGTGAATTTCAATCATTGTGCCGCGTCCTTTGCGGTTCCGGTCCCTTCACGGATTAAACCGCCGCTGATCATATTGGTTCCGGTGCTGTGACCATTCTGCGGCCGCCGCTATTTCGTTGTGGTGTTGAATTCACGGTTCGCCGCATAATCGATAACGAAGGTGCCCTCGGGAGCGCGAACGCCCTGCTTCACATTCGATATAGTCACCGTTGTGGTAAGTCCCTTCTCGTCGGTGAGGCTCCATCTGCGCAGATCGAGCGATTTTCTGTCGAACACCATGGAGATGTTCGAATTGCCGAAAGCCGATCTGTCGGCCAGCTTGACGGTAACTTGGGCGCCGTCGTCTCTGATGCTCTTGAGGCGACTGCCGGAGAAGTCGACCT
>NZ_RZRK01001153.1:0-1412 GCF_003997835.1 Mesorhizobium sp. M7A.F.Ca.CA.004.12.1.1 | reverse complement strand
TTACCAAATGGACGCGTCGATTGCCGAAGCTGGCGCAATGCTCGGAAAACTCTGCACTTTTGGCAATTGCTTGCGCCATTGCCGCCACTCGCGAAAAGGCTGCACCAAGGCGAAAGGACAAGACGGAATTTATCTCCGCATCAGGCGGAAAAATCGATCTCAATTTCCCGGCGAGTGGCCGGAAACCTCCGCGCCCGCACCTGGCGGCAGCACGAGAAAACGCAACGCCGCCACCAGCCCGATGGCGCCGATCGCCAGGAAGGCCACTCGAAAATCCACAAGATCGAGGGCCGGCCGGTCCCTGGCGATCTGCGACAAATTGAGGATCGCCGCCGCCACCGCGACGCCGAACAGCATCGCCACCTGCTGCAGCATCGAGGACAGCGTCGCCGCCGAGCTTCGTTGCGCCGCATCGATGTCGGCGAAGGCCAGTGTGTTGAGCGCGGTGAACTGCATCGAGCGCGACAGGCCGGCGATCAGCATCAACGCCACCACCAGCGCTTGCGGCGTCTGCGGTGAGATCGCAGCACATGCCATGATCGCCGCCGAAGCGATCAGGCCGTTGACGACCAGCACCGACCGGAAGCCGAAACGGCGCAGCGTTGGTGTCGTCACCGTCTTCATGCCGAGATTGCCGAGGAAATAGGCCAGGATCATCAAGCCGGCATCGACGGACGAGAGGCCAAAGCCGACCTGGAACAGCAGCGGCAACAGGAACGGCGTGGCGTTGATCGCCACCCGGAAAATGGTGCCGGCGGCAAGCGTCGAGATGGCGAAGGTCAGCACCTTGAACGAGGAGAGATCGAGCAGCGGATGCGGCGCGCGCCTGAGATGCCGCACCGCCAGCCAGCCGATGACGATGCCGGCTACGACCAGCAGCACCGTCGGTAAAACGCCATCCTCCGGGTGCGCGATGCGTTCAAGGCCATAGAGAAGCAAGGCAAGCCCCGCCGATGTCAGGAAAAAACCCGGCCAGTCGAGCGGCTTGGGGTCGGCTTCGCGATCGCCCGGAATGAAGCGGGCGACCAGCACCAACCCGACCACGCCAAGCGGGATGTTGATGAAGAAATTCCAGTGCCAGGACAGATAGGTGGTGATGAAGCCACCAAGCACCGGCCCGATCACCGGCGCAAACAGCGCCGGCCAGGTGATCAGTGCCGTGGCGTTCAGCAGCTCCGACTTCGACGCATTACGCAGTACCAGGATGCGCCCGACCGGCGTCATCAGCGCGCTGCCGAGCCCTTGCACGACACGTGCGGCGACGAACTGGGTCAGGTTTTGCGAGACGCCGCAGGCAAGCGAGGCCAGGGTGAACAGGACGATCGCCAGCAGGAAGATGTTGCGTGCGCCGAACCGGTCGGCGAGCCAGCCCGACAGCGGCACGAATACGGCCATGGTCAGCATGTAGACGG
>NZ_RZRK01001152.1:0-1413 GCF_003997835.1 Mesorhizobium sp. M7A.F.Ca.CA.004.12.1.1 | reverse complement strand
CGGACGCATCGCCGATGCCGCGCCACTTGTTGAATGTTGTGATCGTGTGGGCAGCCTCATCATAGTCGGAATTGACCGCCCAGCCGGACGTCTGGAAACCGACGATACTCATGCCCAGCAATTTGCCGTTGCTGTCATTGTTCTCGTAGCGGATGTCCATCTTGGGCTCGGCGAACTGCAACTGCTGCACGCCCGACACGTCGTCGGTCATGTAGTAGATCGAGCTTTCATTGTAGGCCGCGGCCGAACAGGAAAAATGGAACAGCCGCGTCTCCTTGTCGGGTTCGCCGGGCTGCGCATCCTTGTCCTTGTATTTAATCGAAAAAACGGTCGGCTCATTGGCAAGGAACTGCTTGTCGCACTGGTCGCCATAGGTTGCCAGAAAGGCCTTCTTGGCCTGCTCCAGTGCGGTGTCTTTCTTTGGCGGTGGCGGCCCGTCGCCGCAGCTTGGCGGCAGCGCCTCTTCGAAATCGGCGGTGGAGGGTTTCAGCGCGCCTTTTTCGATATGGATCGGATCGAAGGGCGGCTCCGCCTGGATCTGGGCATTCACCTGGCGCAGCGTATAGCAACCGGCAAAGACCTTTTCGCCGCCGGCCTTGTCCGTCGCGCGAATGGCGACGGGGACGTTGTAGAAAATGCTGCCAGCCGCACCTTCGTCGGAAACAGCTCCGGTCTCGACCTCGACCTTGTGGGTCCCATCAAAACCCTTGACGAAACTGTCGAAATCCTTTGCCGGCTTTGTATCGCTGAAATACCCCCAGGCGCGGGCGAATTCGTGCCGGCTGATGGCGCTGTACAGCGAACGGACAACCGCGTCGGCGCTCGACCGATCGTCGATATAGGGCGCTTCGGGGGCATCGTCGGCAGCCAATACCGTCTGGCCGATCGGTGCCAGGGAGAGAAAGGCAGTCGCTGCGAAAAGGGCGCGTCTCATCGGGAACCTCCGCTCGATAGAGGATTCTACGACGGCGATTGCGGCAACGTGGTGACGCAGGCTCGACGGACTTGAAGAATCGCGCGCGAAGGCGCTACGTCGCGTCCGCCGGCGTTCGGCCGGACAGGAGATTTGACGTGACGATATCGATGTATGAGGCGTCCGTGCCGGTGTTTTCGGCCAGGCTGAAAGCGCTTTCCGATGTGCTGGCGACCGCCGAACAGAATGCGCTTGACCGCAAGATCGACCCGCAGGTGTTTCTGACGGCGCGGCTGGCGCCAGACATGTTCGCCTTGACCAGGCAGGTGCAGATCGCCACCGATCATGCCAAGGGCGCGCCGTCACGGCTCGCCGGGCGCGACGTGCCGAGATACGAGGACAACGAGGCGAGTTTCGCCGAAATTCAGGCGCGCATCACCAAGACCCTCGACCTTCTGGGCACATTTTCGGCTGCCGAGTTCGACGGCTCCGACGACAAG
>NZ_RZRK01001151.1:0-1414 GCF_003997835.1 Mesorhizobium sp. M7A.F.Ca.CA.004.12.1.1 | reverse complement strand
TTGCAGGACCTCGACACGATGCGGGTCGATTTCTCGGTTCCCGAACAGCAACTCGCCTTGCTCAAGATCGGCCAGACGATTCGATTGGGCCTTGGCGGTGAGGACAGGCCATTCGCAGGCGCCATTCGCGGCATCGACCCGAAGATCGACTCGTCCAGCCGGCTGGTGAACATCCGGGCGGAAGTCGCCAATCCCGATGGCAAGCTGACCCCCGGCCAGTTCGTGCAGGTGCGTGTCGAGCTGCCCGAAGAGCAGAACGTGCTGACCCTGCCGCAGACGGCGCTGACGACAAGCCTCTATGGCGACTACATCTTCGTGGTGCAGCCGGCCAAGCCTGCCGAGGCGGCCCCAGCCAAGCCGGAGGAAAAACCCGCCGCGCCGTCAGCCGACAAATCGGCGGAAGCCAAGCCTGCGGACACCAAGCCGGCCGATGCCATGAAGCCGGCGGCTGATGCAGCCAAGCCTGCCGCCGATGCGGCAAAACCAACCGACAAGGCTGCCGATCCGGCCAAGCCGGCGGCGGAAGGTGACAAGCCCGCGCTCGTGCTGTCGCAGGTGTTCGTCAAGCCCGGCCGCCGCAATCAAGGCATGGTCGAGATCGTCGAGGGGCTGAAGGCCGGCGACGAGGTCGTCACCGCCGGCCAGAACCGCCTCTTCAACGGCATGTCCGTCGTTGTGGACAACACCATCGACCCGACCAAATCGGCGAACAAGCAGGCCGAACAGCAATGAGCTTTTCAGATCTCTTCATTCGCCGGCCTGTTCTTTCGACGGTCCTTGCCTGCATGATCCTGCTCCTGGGTTTCCAGGGCATCTTCAACCTGTCGATCCGGCAGTATCCGAAGGTCGACGAAACCGCGATCACCATCACGACGGCCTATCCAGGCGCCAGCGCCGATCTGATCCAGGGCTTCATTTCCGCCCCGATCGCCCGCGCCGTCGCCTCGACCGAAAACATCGACTACGTCACCTCGTCCAGCCGCCCGTCCTCCAGCACCGTGACCGTGCAGATGAAGCTCGGCTCGAACCCCGACGTCGCGCTGACCGAAGTCCTGTCCAAGGTCCAGGGCGTGCGCGGCACCTTGCCGGACGCATCGAAGGACCCTGTCATCGTCAAGGGCACCGGCCAGCAGTTCGCGATGATGTACATCTCGATGCAGAACCCGAACATGACGAAGGAGCAGCTGACCGAGTATATCGAGCGCGTCATCAGGCCGCGCATGTCGACGGTCGAAGGCGTCGCCGACGTGCAGATCTTCGGCGCCCAGGAATACTCGATGCGCGTCTGGATCGACCCGGTCAAGCTTGCCGCGCGCGGCGTGACGGCCTCCGAACTGCTGACGGCGATCAACAATTCCAACTTCCTGTCGGCGCCCGGCAACACCCAGAACGAGTATGTCGTTTCCTCGATCAC
>NZ_RZRK01001150.1:0-1416 GCF_003997835.1 Mesorhizobium sp. M7A.F.Ca.CA.004.12.1.1 | reverse complement strand
GGCCAAGGTCACGCTCGGCCGCTCGCGCGAGGCCGTCGAGGCGCCGGCGGAATAAGCAACCAAAACAAATGAAAAAGGCCGGGGTTCATCCCGGCCTTTTTCACGCCAATCCTGTCTCGGCCAGCACGAAGCGCAGCCGCGCCTCGACGGGTGCCAGCGGCAACGGAATCATCTCATAGCCCAGTTCCGTGTAGATGCCGACCAGCGCATGGTGGGTACGCTCGGCCTCGTCGAGCGTCTGCTTGCGTCTTCGTCCTGCGCGAAGATCTCCGGCCAAAGCGGGGCGACGAAGATGCGGGGGTTGTAGCGGAAACGCTTGGCGGCGGCGTTGATGTGTTCGGGTAGCGGCAGGCCGCTCAGCCTGAGGTAGCCAAGCGTGTCCGGAACGCCCCGATCGAAGAAAACAGGACGCCCGGTCTGTTCTTGCGCGATTTGATACGAGCGCATCTCCCATGACAGCATCAACTCGGCGAACAGGGCGCGATCATGCCAGGGCAAAGCGGGTCCGCCTATATCGGACTGGTGGCGGATGATGCCGCGGCCGGCTTCGATCGAGGTGGCAAAGCCTGCCCGGCGCAGGGCTTCGATCAGGGTGGTCTTGCCGGAGCCGGGACCGCCGGTCAGCACGAAGAATCGATCGGAATCGTCTTGCATCTTTTGGAGAGGTGGCACGCGGCAGGGCGGCTTCGCGGCCGAGGGCGTGCGAAGTTGGCCGGCGGGAGCTGCCGTTGTGCGTAACGCATGTTGAGGAGGAGGGGAGAAGTGGAGGTTTCTGTTGCCAGGTACCTCCGAACCCCGCCTAGAAGTGCGAACCTCTAGGGCTTGATTTGAAGCTATCGCACCGCTTACGCGGCGAGACGTGCTTCCGCATAGTTGTCATTTGCAACTACAGGTTTAGCCCGATGACGGTGGTACCATGCCGGGCAAAAGTACGATCTTTACACCTTCGTCGATCCTATTTCGCCCCCAGCAAAAACCGCTCTGTCATCAGCAGCGGCTTTTGGTGGAGGCGCCGGGTACCGCCCCCGGGTCCGAACGGCTTATTTCATCGCCCATTTATCGCCATAGTCGGTCAAGCCGACAAACCGAATATAGGGGGCCATCGCAAGAAATGGAAGGCCGCAATGGCACTTTGTCCCCCTGACAAAACCGCAAGTCCAAAGGGTTGACTTGGGCGCGGTCTCAACCGAAGCTTTGCCCCGGTGAGGAGTTACCGACCTAGCGCACATGTTGCAGCAGCGCGCCACAGCCCTCATCGATCGGATCCGTGGCGCCGACGAGGGGAATTTTGATGGCCGACTATCTTGCAGACGTGAAGAAATACGATGCCTCGGCGAGTGCCGACGTGGTCGACAAAATCGTGAAGCATCTTGGCATTGCGCTCCGGAACCGCGATTCCTCGCTGGTGTCCTGCAC
>NZ_RZRK01000114.1:0-10796 GCF_003997835.1 Mesorhizobium sp. M7A.F.Ca.CA.004.12.1.1 | reverse complement strand
CCCTTGTCCAGACCTTCGGGACGCTGGCCGCCGCAAAGGATACGGGCGCCCGGCGTCTGCCGCGCCATTTCGATATAGCGTTCGACACGATCGAACTGCTTGCGCGATACGATACAGCCCACCTGTGTCGCTTCATCCAGCGGGTTTCCAACCCGAAAAGACGGAATGCCGGCCAGGACGCGCTCGATCACCGCATCATAGATGGCGTCGTGGATATAGATCCGCGTACCGGCGGAACACGACTGGCCCTGACGCTGAAGCCGAAGCCCCTGCAGAATGCCACGCGCCGCGCGATCGACATTGGCATCAGCCAGGACGATGTTCGGATTCTTGCCACCGAGTTCGGCTGTGACTGGTATGATCTTGTCGGCGGCGTAGTGCATGATCAAGGCGCCGACGGCGCTCGATCCGGTGAAGCTGATCTTGCGTACAGCCGGATGTTGGCAAAGCAGGCGACCTGCTTCCTCGCCGAGCCCGGTGATTGCGTTCGCGACGCCGGGTGGCAGAACCGCCTGCAGCAGTTCGAACACCCGAAGCACTGCCAAGGGTGCTTGCTCGGCCGGCTTTAGCACGACGGTGTTGCCCGCGGCGAGTGCCGGGGCGATCTTGCTGGCAAGCTGCATCAGCGGTGCATTCCACGGAATGATCGCGCCAACGACTCCAAGCGCCTCGCGTCGCGTATAGAGCAGCCGGCCAGGATCGGGCGGATAGGTCTGGCCGTTGATCTCGCCGGCCAGGCCACCGAAATAACGCAGGATGTCGACCATGGTGCCGGCTTCATTGCGCGATTGGGTTGGAAGTGCGTTGCCAGTCTCCAGCGACGAGAGCCGGGCAATGTCTTCACGGAAGCCGTCGAGATGATCGGCTGCCCGCATGAGCAGGGCGCCGCGCTCTCTCGCCGGCGTTGCCGACCAAGACCGGAACGCAAGGGAAGCCGCATCCACCGCAGAATTGACATCCTCTATGCCGCAGCGTGGCGCAGAGCCGATGATCTCTTCGGTGGCGGGGTTCTCGATATCGAATTGCGCGGTTGTGAGCGCTTTTCTCAAGCCGCCGCCGCAGACGATCTGGCCCGAAAGTCGTCTCGCTTCCGTGGTTTGCGCGCCGATGCGCGCTTCAAGAGAGTCTGTTGCAAAGGCTTTCATATGAGATGGCTTCTGTCGTTTTTGATTGAGCATACGTATGCACTCTGTTAGACATTTGAAATGAGTTTGTCAAACAGGAGTGAGAAATGTCTGTGACAACAATCGGCCTCGTCGCGGGAGACCCATCCGGTGTCGGTCCGGAACTTTGCGCCAAATTGGTCAATGCAAAGGGGCGCCAGAGTGACCTTCGCGTTGCCGTCTTTTGTGGGAAAGGGAGCTTTCGCGACGGAATGCGAATCGCTGGACTCGATGCTGAAATCCCGGTCGTCGATGGCGTCTCATCAATTCCGGAGCGTGGCGGCGTGGCGCTGATTTCAGGTCTGGATCGAGGCGGCCACAAACCCGGTGTGGCGAGCGCGGAGGGCGGAACTGCCACGCTCGCGGCGCTGGAGAGTGCAGCAGACGCGGCCGGGGCAGGGCAGCTCGATGCGATTGTCTATGGTCCGCTCAACAAACAGGCGATGTGGCTGGCCGGTCACAAGGCGATCGACGAACTGCATTTTTTCTCAAATCGCCTCGGGGTTACTGGCTTCTGCTGCGAAATGAATAACCAGGGGGCTCTCTGGACGGCCCGCGTAACCTCGCATATCCCGCTTCGCGCCGTGGCCGACAACATCTCCGTGGAGTCCATCATTGCGGCCACGGTGGCCGGCGCCAGGGCGGTCGAATCATCAAGCGGCAAACGTGCGAGAATAGCCGTTGCCGGCCTTAACCCGCATTTGGGAGAAGGCGGCGCAATGGGCACTGAGGAGATCGAGATTATCCTCCCCGCTGTCGAAAGGCTAAAGGAGCTTGGATACGATGTCGCCGGCCTCTATCCGGCCGATACCGTCTTTCTGCGTGTGGGGCCGGAGAAGCTCGACTTGATCATCACCATGTTCCACGATCAGGGCCAGATCGCGCTGAAGACACTCGGTTTCACCAACACCTCGACCGTTCTTGGCGGATTGCCGCTGCCAATCGTTACCGCCTCGCAAGGAACAGCCTACGACATTGTTGGCCAAAATCGCGCCGACCCCGCCGGGCTGACAGCAGCGTTTGATCTCGCGCATCGTCTTGCTATTGCTGCGCGCAAGGCAGCATAACAGGCGCAAAAGCTGATTTGCGCAAAGGATCCAATGCATGAGACGGTCAACTTCGGTGGATGTCGCGCGGGAGGCTGGCGTATCGCAATCGACGGTGTCTCGCGCGCTCGCCGGCGACGGGAGGATTTCAGAGGAGACAAAGAAAAAGATTCGCAAGACGGCGGAGCGCTTGGGCTATACGCCAAATGGGATCGCGCGAAGCCTGCAGACGAAGAAGACGAATATGGTTGGCCTGATCATGGCCGATATCCTCAATCCGTTCTACCCGGCCGTCCTGGAAATCTACACCCAGAAGCTCAACGCCATGGGCAAGCAGCTCCTGTTGCTTTCCGTGCCCAAGGGTTTCGAAGTCGATGACGTGCTGCCATCGATGCTTCAGTACGAGATCGACGGTTTGATCGTCACGTCAGCTGTGTTGTCGTCGCGAATGCGCGACATCCTGCACAACAGGAACACTCGGGTGGTTTTGTTCAACCGCTCCGTCGACGACTTTTCGATCAATTCAGTGTGCTGCGAGAACAGGTCGGCTTCTATGGAAGTTGCCGCCCTTCTTGTTGCCGCAGGGCATAGGCGTATAGCCCTTATAGGGGGCCGCCCTGATACGTCGACCCACCGCGAACGTAGCGCCGGCTTTCAGGATGAATTGCGCCGCCATGGAGTCCAAATCATTGGCGAGCAATTCGGCGAAAACACCTATGGCGGGGGTTACAGGGCAGCGATCAATCTGCTGTCCGGCCCGACTCCCCCGGACGCCATCTTCTGTATCGCCGATGTCATGGCGCTTGGCGCGCTGGATGCCGCGCGCTTCGGGCTTGGGCTGAAAGTTCCGCGCGATGTTTCCATCGTGGGCTTCGATGACATTCCCTCGGCCGCCTGGCCGGCATACGACCTCACCACCTTCCGCCAGCCGATCGAGGCGATGGTGGGGCGGTCCCTGTCCCTGCTGTTTGATCCGGCAGACTTTCCACCAGCGGCTATTCGCATACCCGGCGAACTGATCATTCGCGGCTCTACCAACATTGGTCCTGCAACCGCCTGAGCTGATCAACGCCAGATACTAATTTAGCAAATACATATGCATACGTATTCTCAATTTGAGGAAATGGAGAGTGATTTATGGAGGAAAATCAAGTCGCGCCAAATTTCAGGCTGGACGGAAAACGGGCGCTTGTTACCGGAGCCGGGCGGGGGCTGGGACTGGCCGCCGCTCATGCGCTCGCCCACTTTGGTGCCGAGGTCGTTCTGGCCGCCCGCACATTGAGCGAGGTGGAGGCTGCCGCGGCCAATATCACTCGCGCGGGCGGACAAGCCGAAGCCATCGCTCTCGATATCCGGGACGTTTCGGCAGTGAGTGAAGCTGTTTCACACAGGCCGGCTTTTCACGTGCTGGTCAATAATGCCGGGATGAACCGCACCAACCCATTCCTTGACGTAACGCGGGCCGATTTCGACGACATCATCGGGCTCAACCTGCGCGCTTCCTTCTTTGTAGCGCAGATCGTCGCGCGGCGCATGGTCGAGCAAGGCGTGGGCGGAAGCATCATAAATATGTCGTCGCAGATGGGCCATGTCGGCGCCGCGACGCGCAGCGTCTACTGCGCCTCTAAATGGGCGATGGAGGGGATGACCAAGGCTACGGCAATAGATCTGGCTCCATACAAGATCCGTGTCAACACCGTCTGCCCGACGTTTGTCGAAACGCCGCTCGCTCAGAATTTTCTCAAGAATGAGGCCTTCAGGGCGGAGGTGCTGTCCAAGATAAAGCTTGGCCGCATCGGTCATGTCGACGACATAACCGGGGCGGTTGTCTTCCTGGCGTCCGATGCATCCTCTCTCATGACGGGATCGTCCATGATCATCGACGGCGGTTGGACTGCGGACTAAGAACCTGCTGGAGGGTCGCATGATCTGGATGCCGGACAGGCGAACCCCGGAATGAGAGCGCGATTTCAGGAACGGCGCTCGTAAGCCTTCGTGCCCGAGGTTTGGCGGGCGGTGTTCTGATCGGATCGGCGGCGAGCCGGGCGCGCCATCAGCGTCGCGAAAAGCCGTCGAGCATCACTGCGAAGATGATGATGGCGCCTTTCAGGATCGCCTGTTGGGCGGGTCCGACGCCAGTGATGCTCAACCCATTGTCGACGACGCCGATGATCAGCGTACCGAGCAGCACGCCGACGATGCTGCCCTTGCCGCCCGACAGGCTGACGCCGCCGATGGCAACCGCGGCGATCGTCGATAGTTCGAGGCCGGTCGTCTGCGCCATCGTGGCGCTCATGTAGCGCGACATGCTGATTACGGCGCCGATCGCATAGAAGCTGCCGGCAATGGCGAACACGATGATGCGCACGCGCACCACGCGCACGCCGCTGATGAAGGCCGATCGGGAATTGCCCCCAACGGCGTAGATTTCGGCCCCGAAAGCGGTCCGGTGCAGGACGAAATAGCTGAGCGCCACGATCGCGAAGAACAGGATGACCGGGTTGGGCACGTAGAGCAGGCTGCCCTGGCCGATGAAGGCAATGCTCGAGGGGATGCTGTCGACGAAGCCACTGCCGGTCACCTGATAGGCGAGCCCGACGCCGATTTGCCAGACGCCAAGCGTCACGATCAGGGATGGCAACCGCAGCCGTGCCACGAGGAAACCGTTGGCGGTGCCGAACGCGACGCCAACGAAGAGCATCACCGGGATGGCGAGAAGCGGAGAGATCGCGATGCCGAGAAGGCTGAATTGCGGGTTGGTGGTGACGAGGCTGCCGCCGACCATCAGCGTCACCGCCACGATGCCGCTCACCGAGAGATCGAGGCCTACCGTGAGCACCACGAACGCCTGCCCGCAGGCGGCAATGCCTCGGATGGACGACTGGATCAGCACGTTCGCGAGGTTTTCGGTGCCGATTGTGGCGCCGCGCGTGACGATTGCGAACCCCGCGATCAAGGCGGCGAGGATGAGCAGGCGCACGAAGTCGTCGCTGGTCAGTACGCCGAAGCCAAAGCCTCGGCGGCCCGGCCCGGCATCCGCTTCCCGAAGTTGGTCGACGATCACTCTGGTTGCCTCCGCAATTGCATGTCAGGCCGTGATGCGGGTTGGCCGCTCGCGGCGGCGGAAGAATTCGATCGACACCGCCAGGATGATGACCGCACCTTTGACCGTGTTCTGGACGTCGGTGCTGGCGCCCATGGCGCCGAGGCCGCTGTCGATGACGGCGAGGATCAGTGTCCCTAACAACACGCCGAGCACGGTGCCGCGGCCGCCATAGATGCTGACGCCGCCGATCGCGACAGCGGCGATGCTGTCGAGCTGCAGCCCGCTCAGCGTCCTGATCGAGACCGACATCATCCGCGATTCGATCGACAGGGCGGCGAGTGCGACCATCAGTCCCGAGATCACGAAGACGAGGAACTGCACGCGCCGGACCTTGATGCCGGAGAGATACGCGCTGGCGGAATTGCCGCCGACGGCATAGATGGCTCGGCCGAAGGACGTGTGGCTGAGCACGAAATGCGCCAGCGCGAAGAGCAGGAGCATCTCAATGACCGGCACGGGCACGCCCCGGATCGAGCCCTGTCCCAGCATGCTAAGGCTCGAAGGCAGATCGGTGATCGTGTAGCCGCCGCCGACGAGTTGGGCGAGACCCAGGCCGATCTGCCACATGCCGAGCGTCGCGATCAGCGCGGGCACGCGCAGCCGCGCGACCAGCAGGCCGTTGACGGCGCCCATCACGATGCCGACGAGCAGGATAATGGCGATACCGACGGGAACTGGCCAAGGATCGCCGCCGACCATGTTGAGGTCGAAGCGGCTGGTCAGCGTGGAAGCGCCAAGTACGCTTGCGAAGACGCCGATGCCGTAGAGCGACACGTCGATGCCTCCCGTCAGGATGACAAAGGTCTGGCCGATAGCGGCTATGCCGATGATGGAACTCTGCAGCAGGATGTTGGACAGCCCGCGCGCACTGTAGGTAACGCCTCCGGTTAAGAGGCCGAACACGACGATCAGCGCCACGAGTATGAGCGCGCGCAGCACGTTGTCGTTGCGCAGGAAGCTCTTCATCCGTGCGCCTCCGGCACGCCAGCGATATCGGCGCCCTTGTCGCCGCGCACGAGCACCATTTCGAGCAAGTCGCGCTCGCTGACCCGATCGGGCGCGACTTCGCGTGTGATCCGGCCCTGCGCCATGATCAGGATGCGGTCCGACGCCACCATGATCTCGCGCATGTCGGATGACAGCAGCAAAACGCCGACGCCCCGCTCCCGCGCCTGGCGGCGGATGACGTCGTAGATCTCCTGGCGGGCGCCGACGTCGATACCCCGGGTCGGCTCGTCGAGAATGAAGAGCTTCGAACCGGCGGCGATCCACTTGCCGATGACCACCTTCTGCTGGTTGCCGCCGCTGAGCAGTCGCACGAGCTTGCCCGGTTCGCGCGGCCGCAGCCCCACATCGTCCATCACTCGGGCCACCAGGCCGCGCACCCGGCGGCCGACGAGCACGCCCGCAGTCGTCACTCGGCTCAGTGCCGGCAGCACCATGTTGAAGCCGACCGAGTGCTCCTGGACGATGCCTTCGGCCTGGCGATCCTCGCTGACGAAGCCGATGCCGAGCCGGCGCGCCTTGCTCGGCGTCATCGTGGCGACGTTCACCGCCACGCCATCGAAGTGAAGGCTGCCCTTGACACGGGTTCCGTCCGGCAGCGCACCGACGATGGCGCGCGCGAGTTCGCTCTTGCCCGCGCCGATCACGCCGGCGATGCCGACGATGGTGCCCTTCGCGATGGTCAGGTCGATTCCTTCGAACAGGCCGTCGGCGGAAAATCCGGAGAGTTCGAGGAGCCTGCCGGCGCCCGGTCCGGCCGCCTGCCGCAACGTTGATGTGCTGTCAACCGGCTTGCCGGTCATGCGCTCGACCAGCGTCGCCATGTCGATTTCGGCGATGCCGCAGCTCTTGACGACGGCGCCGTCGCGCAGGATCGTCACCCGGTCGGCGAGCGCGAAGACTTCTTCGAGTTTGTGCGAGATGTAGACGATGGCGACGCCGCGCTGCTTGAGCACCCTGACGAGGCCATAGAGATTGTCGATCTCGACGCGCGACAAGGCGGAGGACGGCTCATCCATGATGAAGACGGCCGGATCGTAGGAGAGGGCGCGCGCGATCTCCACTTCCTGCTGGTCGGCCACCTTCAGGTCGCCGACCGTGGCATCGGGCGACACTCTGCTGCCGAGCCGCTGCAGGATCTGCGCGGCCTCGCGGCGCGCCTTGGGCCAGTCGACCTTGCCCCAGCGGGCGGGCAGGCGGCCGAGAAGGATATTCTCGGTGACGCTCAGATACTGGACCAGGCCGAACTCCTGATAGACCATCGAGACGCCGTTGCGCTGCGCCTCGGATGGATTGGAAAACTGGGCCTGCTTGCTGCGCACCGTGTATTCGCCGCTGTCGGGCCGCAGCACGCCCATGAGGATCTTCATCAATGAGCTTTTGCCGGCGCCGTTCTCGCCGAGAAGGGCGTGGACCTCGCCGGCGCGCAATTCGAGCGCCACGTCCCTCAGAATCTTGATGCTCCCGAAGGACTTGGTGATGCCCACCATGCTCAGGACGATGTCACCCACGCGTGTCTCACCTGTTCCCTGGATACCGCCCGGCGTCTGTCGCGCGGTGGGATTGCAGCCACCCGCGCGACGAACGGATGCGCCTCAATAGCCGAGGAGGCTCTTGCGGTCGGCGAGCGTCGGGACGGGGAGGCCGATCTCCTTGGTGTCGAGGACTGGCCAGTAGTTCCACTTGCCGAGCGGCATGTCGGTGAAGGCGACGGTTCCGCCCCACATATGCGCTGCATCCGTGTCGATCGTCGCACCCGTCAGGAGCGGCATCGGCAGCAATACTCGGCGCGGCAGCTTGACCGTTCCGGAATTGGCATCGCCGTCGCCCAACGGCTGCTTGAGCACGGTGTGCCAGAGGAACTGCTTCACGACGACATCGATCTGGTGCCACGGGTTGTTCGACACCGTGAAGTCGAAGGTGCCGTCGCGCAAAGGTGCCAGCATCGCCTTGTCGATATCCTGGAGGATGACGACGACGTGGTTCGGATCGCCGGCGGGCGCCAGACGGTCGACGGAGCGCAGGCCCTCTGTGATGGCGCCGGCATCGCCGAACTGGGGATAGATGGCCTTGATGTCGGGATAGCGGGCAAAGGCATCCTGGATAGCCTTGATCACCGACTCCGGCTGGCCGGACGTGTCGACCGATTCGACGATCTCGACAGCGGGATCTCCCGCCAGCCCCAGACCGACGCCGTGGTGACGGGCCTGGCAGATCGGCAGGGCGCGTGCGCCCCAGATCTCCAGCACGCGATAAGGCTTCTCGGCGGTAGCGCCCGCCGTTTTGGCGAGTTCGGAGAATTTCACGCCGATCTGGCCGTTGCCTTCCATCGTGTCGGCATCATAGCCGGCAAAGCCGGTGAGCTTGTCGGTGTTGGCCGGAAGCACCCAGTTGTAGACGTCGATCCCGGATGCGATGGCCTTGTCGATGGTGGTGGCCATGGAGGTCGGGTCGATGGGATGCAGCACGATCGCGTCGTAGGCGTGCGTGGCGATGGCGTCTTCCATCAGGCGCGTCTGCGTCGGCACGTCGAATTCGGCCGAGCTCGTGGTGAAGGTCGCGCCGGCTTCCTCGAGCTGGGTCTGCAGGAGATGCTGCGCGATGACCTGGTAGTCGTCGCCCATCCACACCGGCAAATAGAGCACCTTGTAGGGCGACCCGTCCTGCTTGACGGCGATCCCCTTGTAAGGCTGCCACTGGACACGGCTCGGATCTATGAGACCCTTGATCTTGCCCCAGTCGGCCTCGGGTATGAAGTCCGGTCGCGCGGCTTCCTGGGCCGTCGCGGCAAATGCCAGGGACAGCGAGAATAAAGCTGCCGCTATATATTTCTTCATTGAATTCCTCCTCCAAACTCTTCCTGCCATTCGCGAATGCGGTACCTGGGGTACCGGCATTGCCTCCCTGCTGCGAAAGAAGACCTCCAATTCGTTTGCTGAAGCTATTCGGTGATAGGGGTGATGAACTATAGAAGCATGCAGCCGAACAAATATTGCCTGGAAGCACTGTCCTAAGGCAAATCCCCAACCGAAGTCCTAGCCGCCCCGGCAAGAGGGCTCAAATCGTTGTTCACCATGTCGGCATCGCGAACGGCGAGGAAACGGTGATATTCAGGTGGAGGGATGGCCGCGCTTTGTCGTCACCACGCCCTGCCTTCGCAATCGGGCCAGTGTTCTTCGACAAGCTCAGGATGAGGTAGGAAGCGGGCGAGCCTAGACCGACCGAGAAGGAGAATGCCGGCGCCATTGGCGCGACCGCCACCGTCAGGTGTCGAGCTTGGTGGCCATGTCCTCGATGTCGTCGGCGATGACATCCCAATCCGCCTCGGCGGCAAGGTCGATCGCTTGGTTGGGGCCGAATTCGGTGGGACGCAGGAAGAAGCCGGTCATCAAACCGTACTTGCGCGCGTTGGCGAGGTCGCCATTGTGCGCCGACGCCAGCATGACCTCGCCCGGTTCGAGATTGAGCAGCCGGGCGCTGCCCAGGTAGGTGTCGGGATGCGGCTTGAAGCGTGAGAACATGTCGGAGCCGAAGACCACGTCCCACGGCAGGTTCGCGCCCTTTGCCATGTCGACCAGCAGGCGCACGTTGCCGTTCGAAAGCGAGCCGACGATGTATTTGGTCTTCAGCCGCGTCAGGCCCGCCACGGCATCCGGCCAGGCCTTGAGGCGATGCCAGCCGAGGTTGATGTCGCGCAGGTCGTCCTCTCTGAAGCCGGTGACGCCAACATCGCGCATGGCCTCGTCGAGCAGTTCGCGATGCAGGTCGTCGAGGAGGCCGTAGTCCCGCGTGCCCGCGGTTACTTCATCGAGCATCCGGTGATAGCCGTGGCGCCATGCGTCGGCGACGGCGGCCCAGTCGCCGTTGACGCCGCGCTTGCCACCGAGTTCCTTCATTTCGGCGACCAGGCTGCCGCGCCAGTCCACCACGGATCCGAATGTGTCGAAGACGATGGCTACGGGTTTCTTGCTGGACATGGCGGTCTTCTCTTCGAATTTGGAAAAAGGGGAGCACCGGCGGGTTTCGCGGTGCGTGCTATGAGGCGCATCGTATCGAGGGTCTTCCTCCCATCGAAACTAACGGAGAGCCCGGCGAAGGAAAGTATCCGTTGGGCACCCCCCACCTCGCGGAACGTGGCGGCAGCCTGCGTCGCGCCGCGGAAGGCGATCGCCGCGCGACGACTGCGTTCAGGCGAAGGCGATCTGTACCTTGATGGCCCGGCTCTTGTCGCCTGCCAGCAGGAAGGCGTCATTGGCATCAGTGACCGGCATGGTCGCGCTGTGCAGCGGCGCCACGTCGATCCGGCCCGAACCAATGAGCTTGGCGGCGAGCGAAAACTCGCCGGCGAAGCGGAAGCTGCCGCGCAGCACCAGTTCCTTGCCGACGATGGTCGAGATCGGCAGTTCGGGGACGGCGCCCTGGCCGACGGGCACGATGGTGCTGCGCGGCTGTGTCGCGCGCAGCACCATCGTGCCC
>NZ_RZRK01001149.1:0-1417 GCF_003997835.1 Mesorhizobium sp. M7A.F.Ca.CA.004.12.1.1 | reverse complement strand
GGCCAAGGAATTGGCTGCGAAGTAATTTTCTGGCGACCTGGTCGCCGGATCGGACTTGAAACGGAACGCGAACGCGTTCATAAGGCCTTTTAGGCGCCTTGCGGCGCAACGGAGTTAGTTAGATGGCACACAAGAAAGCTGGCGGCTCGTCGCGCAACGGTCGCGACTCGCATTCCAAGCGTCTGGGCGTGAAGAAGTTCGGCGGCGAAGCCGTCATCCCGGGCAACATCATCATTCGTCAACGCGGCACCACGTGGCATCCCGGCGTCAATGTCGGCATGGGCACGGACCATACGCTTTTTGCGCTCGAGACCGGCGCCGTGACGTTCAACAAAAAAGCCAACGGCCGAACCTACGTATCGGTCAACCCGATTGCCAAAGCCGCGGAGTAGCCGGTTCCGCACTAGAACACCGGCGCCCATCTCGGGACCGGTGTCTGGCAAAGCCAGGAAAAGGATCAGGGGAGATGGGTTTCCATCTCCCCTTTTTCTTGTGCCTGGAGGACTTTCAAATGGTTGCCGAAGCGGAAGACTCAGAAGACGAAAGTTACGCGATAGATTGTCCGGTGCTGGTCACCGAGCGACTGGTGATGCGGGCGCCTCACGAAGGCGATATCGCGCAACTGGTCGAACTTGCCGACAACCGCCATGTCGCCGAAATGCTGGCCCGCATGCCGCACCCCTATGGCGAGGCCGAGGCGCGCTCTTTCCTGGCCATGACCAAGTCGCGCCGGGCCGGTATCGCTTATGCCCTGACGCTGGCCGGCACCGACACTTTCGTCGGCTGCGCCGGTCTCAACACCACCGATCGCGGGCTGGAGCTCGGTTACTGGATCGGCGAGCCGCACTGGAAGAAGGGCTATGCGACCGAGGCGGCGCACGCGCTGGTCGACCTCGCCTTCCAGAGGACGTCGATCCAGGTTCTGCATGCCTCGACACGGGTCATCAATCCGGCCTCGCGCCGCGTCATCCACAAATGCGGGTTCCAATATGCCGGCCAGGGCATGCTGAACTCGATTGTCGCCGGCCAGGTTCCCGTCGAGCGCTACCGGCTCGATCGCAAGACCTGGACGAGCTTGCGGAACTGGGTCCACTTTTGATGTGTGCCGATATTCAGGTGAGGCCGGCCTGCGAATGGCGGTTTCCTGCGCTTCCGGTGCTCGCGTACGAAAAGTACACTCCGCTCCGGTTCTCGGAAGCCACTATTCTCGGCTCGGCCTGACCTGAATCTCGACACACATCGGGTACGGCGCGAAACCAATGGGAGGCAAACTTGGATCAGCCCAGTTCGACCCAGACCGGCAGGTGGTCCGAGCCGACGGCCTTTCGGTCGACCCACAGGCGCTGCAGGGACCTGGCGAGCGACGCGCTGGTGAAGATGTAGTCGATGCGCTTGTGGCGGCTGGGGTCGGTGGGTT
>NZ_RZRK01001148.1:0-1417 GCF_003997835.1 Mesorhizobium sp. M7A.F.Ca.CA.004.12.1.1 | reverse complement strand
CTCGCGCTGCAAACCCCAGACATCGTTGACGATATGCGCGCCGGCGGCGACCGCCAGCCGCGCCGTGTCGGCACGATAGGTGTCGACCGAAATCAGCACCTCGCTCACGCCCGCCAGCGCTTCGATCACCGGCAGGATGCGGTCCTGTTCCTGGCTGGCCGATACCGCGGCAGCACCTGGGCGCGTCGATTCTCCGCCGACATCGACAACCAGCGCCCCTTCCCCGATCATGCGGCGCGCCTGGGCCAGCGCCTTTTCAGGGGCGTCGAACTGGCCGCCGTCGGAAAAGCTATCGGGCGTGACATTGAGGATGCCGACGACCACGGCCTTGCCGCCAAGGTCGAGATGGCGTCCATGCGCCAACTGCCATCGCCGGGCCGTCATTGCTCATCGACCATGGAGTTCATCAATCATGTGTGATCCCTGGCGGATCAATTTCATTGCGCCGGCAACGGCCGTAAAGCAAGGTGATCGAAGAGGCAACATGATGAAGCGAGCCATGCTTGGCATGAAAAGACGGTCCCTGGGCGTGAAACGATCCTTGGCTTGCGCGCTGCTGCTCGCCATGACCCCGCTTCCGGCGGCGACCGCCAATCTCGTCAAGACGTACAGCTATTTCGCCATCGGCGGCAGCACCCTCGACGACATCGAGGCACAACTCTCCAAACGCGGGCCGGAGGTGAAAAGCACCGGCAACCGGCACCCGGGCGCCACGCAGATGGCCTTCACCACCCGTGTCAGCTATGCGCAGACGCCGAGTTCCTGCCGGATCGCCGACGCGGCGGTGACCGTCAAGGTGAAGGTGATCCTTCCCGAGTGGCGCCGCCCGCGCAAGGCCGACGCCGATGTCAGGCTGTTCTGGGATACGCTGTCCGCCGACATCAAGCGCCATGAGGAGCGCCATGTCGAAATCGCCAAGAACCATGGCGGCGAACTCGAAGAGGCCTTGAAGGCCACCTACCCGCAAAAGAACTGCGATGCCGCCAAGGCCAAGGCGGCCGCGATCACCGCGGCTGTCCTGGCCAAGCACGACCGCGCCCAGCTTCAGTTCGACCGCGTCGAAAGCGTCAATTTCGAAAGCCGCATCTTGCGGCTGCTGCGCTACCGCATGGAGCGCATCGGCAACGGCCGACTGCCGCCGGCCTGAACGCACCCGAACTGAAAGCCAAATTCGCTGGAGGTAGTGCCAGATTCGAAAAACTTTCGAGCCCCTGTCGAAACCGGCCTATATGGGACGACATATGTCAGGCTCGCCAGACGCGAGCTTAAAACACCAATGCGATCCAAACGGTCAAGAAACCGGAACGGCTGAACAGGGCCGGTCAAATCGCAAGCTTATGGATGAACGATCATGGACCAGGCTGTCGATAACAAAACGATGGCGGAAACCGGCACGCCGATAACAGAGAGCGAAAAG
>NZ_RZRK01001147.1:0-1421 GCF_003997835.1 Mesorhizobium sp. M7A.F.Ca.CA.004.12.1.1 | reverse complement strand
CAACCAGGTCGGCTCGACGCTGGTGGTCAAGGTCGCCGAGTACCAGGTGGTCAACCAGGTGCTGTTCCAGAACAACAAGAAGCTCAAGGACAATGCACTTGCGGCGGCGGTGCAGCTGAAGCCGCGCGGAACGTTCTCGCAGGCGACGCTCGATGCCGACGTGGAATCGGTCAAGGCTGCATACAGGCGCATTGGTCGTGACGATGTGACCGTGACCACGCAGGTTATGCAGCTTGGCGACAATCGCGTAAACGTTGTCTTCAACATCGTTGAAGGCGATCGCACGCAGATCGCGGCGGTCAATTTCGTCGGCAACAGTGCCTATTCCAGCCGCCGCCTGGCGGATATCATCAATACCAAGCGCTCGTCCTGGCTTTCCTTCGTCCTGCGCGACGACGTCTATGACGATGACAAGCTGCGCGCGGACGAGGAGCTGCTGCGCCGCTTCTACTACAATCACGGCTATGCCGACTTCCAGGTCGTGTCTGCTGTCGGCGAGCTCGACAGCGCGACGAACAAGTACACGGTCACCATCACCGTCCAGGAAGGCGACCGCTACACGTTCGGTGATGTCAGCGTCGAGAGCTCGATCCCTGAAGTCGACGGCAAGTCGCTGGAATCGGTGATCGAGACCCATAAGGGTGACGTCTACAACGCCAAGAACGTCGAGGATTCCATCATCGCGCTGACCGAGAAGGTGGCCGGTTCCGGCTATGCCTTCGCGCAGGTCACGCCGCGCGGCGACCGGAATTTCGAGAACCACACCATTTCGGTCGTCTACACGATCGACCAGGGCACCAAGGCCTATATCGAGCGCATCGAGATCCGCGGCAACGATCGCACGCGTGACTATGTCATTCGCCGCGAGTTCGATGTCAGCGAAGGCGACGCCTTCAACCAGGTGCTCATCCAGCGCGCGAAGAAGCGCCTGGAAAACCTGAATTACTTTGAGAAAGTCGACATCTCGACCGTGCCGGGCTCGCAGCCTGACCAGGTCGTTCTGGTGGTCGATGTGGTCGAGAAATCGACCGGCGAGTTCTCGGTGGGCGCTGGTTATTCGACCGGTGGCGACACGGCCGGTCCGTCGGTCGAAGGATCGGTGACCGAGCGCAACTTCCTCGGTCGTGGCCAGTTCATCAAGCTGTCGGCGGGCGGCGGCAAGAATTCACGCGACTACAGCCTGTCCTTCACCGAGCCTTATTTCCTCGGACGGCGCATCGCCGCCGGCTTCGACATCTTCAAGTCGACCAGGGAATACGACAACTACGACAGCGATACCACGGGTGCGACGGTGCGCTTCGGTCTGCCGATCACCGACAGCATCTCGACCCAGTTGGCGTACAACATCTCGCAAGAGAAATATGAGCTGGATGACAGCTGCGATGCAAATGGCGACGGGGTTCCTGATCCCGGTTGCAGTG
>NZ_RZRK01001146.1:0-1421 GCF_003997835.1 Mesorhizobium sp. M7A.F.Ca.CA.004.12.1.1 | reverse complement strand
AGGTGATGTCGAAGACCGTGCCATCGCGCACCGCGACGACCAGCGGGTATGCGGCATCGCTGCTTCTGGCGCGTCCGACAAAAAGGCCCTCTGTGGGCAGGTGGGTCGGGTTCGTCATAGCGCTCTGTCCTCTGAGTGATCGACAATGTGGCGAAGTGATCGTCAATGTGGGTTGGCCGGATCGGCGCGGCACTTTCACCGGATTCCCGTCAAAGGTCTATCCCGTCGCGGGCGATCGGAACTCTGGGTCTCCGATCGTCTCGGCGGCAGTCCACAGACGAAAGCCAGGGCGCTCTTTCAAAATTGTGAAATTCTGACTAGGATTTTCACCAATCGCAGCGCAGTCAGGTGACCTTTGGCGACAGCATTCTCCGATCCGATCTGGCGCAAGCCACAGACAGCTTCCACGTTTCAATGGCTTCCCAATGGCGAACGTGTCGATCTCGCCATCGTTGGCGGTGGCATCATGGGCTTGTCGACCGCCTTGCATGCCGCCCGGCTTGGCCTGTCGGTGCAGGTGCTGGACGCCGGCGAGATCGGCCAGGGCGCATCGGGCTTGAATGGCGGTCAGGTCATTCCCGGCCTGAAATACGATCCGGAATGGCTGCTGGAGCATTTTGGCCCGGAGCGCGGCGAGGCGCTCGTCAATTTCGCGGCGTCGACTGCCGATGCGGTGTTCGAGCTGATCCGCGACGAGAAGCTGGCGGTGCCGTTCGTCCGCAATGGCTGGATCCAGGCGGCGCACACGGAGGCCGCGCTGAAGGCGGCGGCGAACCGCGACCGGCAATGGCACGCGCGTGGTGCCGACGTCCGGTTGCTCGATGCAGCGGAGATCGCGGCCAGGACCGGTGCGCAGGGCTATCTCGGCGGCTGGCTCGACCGCCGCGCCGGTGTGATCGATCCGCTCGCCTACACGTCGGAATTTGCCCGGGTCGCGACCGCGGCTGGAGTGAGGGTAGCCGGACACCAGAAGGTGGTTCGGCTAGACAACAGCGCCGGCGTTTGGCGTGTTTCAACTGAAAACGGGGTGCAATTGCAGGCAAAGGCGGTCGTGCTGGCGACAAACGCCTATACGGACGGTCTGATCCCCGGTCTCGCTCAGACGATCGTGCCGCTGCATTCCTTTCAGATCGCCACAGCGCCGCTGTCGCCCGATCTGGCGGCCACGATCCTGCCGGAAGGGCAGGCGGTGTCGGACTCCAGGCGCATCCTCGTCTACTACCGCAAGAGCGCCGACGGCCGGCTGGTGCTTGGCGGCCGGGGTCGCATGGCGCTGCCGACGAGCGCCGGCGACTGGGCGCATCTCGAGCGGGCGCTGCGGCGGCTCTATCCCGTGCTGTCCGGTGTCGCCATCGAGAAGCGCTGGTTCGGCCGCGTGGCGATGCGCTCGCCAAGCGCGGTCATCAGGCCGACACCACGAC
>NZ_RZRK01001145.1:0-1423 GCF_003997835.1 Mesorhizobium sp. M7A.F.Ca.CA.004.12.1.1 | reverse complement strand
CATACATGGCGCCCAGCACCAGGCACAGCGTGCCCTGGCCGCGCACGAAGCCGGCTGTTGCGGTGTTGATGTCACGAGCGATGGCGCGCACGGTCTGGACGTTGTCGCGCGGCACCCAACCGTCGATGACCGCCACCATGCGGTCCCAGTCGAGCAGCATGTAGAAGGCGACCACCGGCGTCACCACGAACAGGCTGACCACCGAGACCAGCGCCATGCCGGAACTCCACAGTGAGGTGAAGACGGTGGTGACCAGGCCGAAGCCCGAGGTCAGCAGCGAATTCAACCCGTCGCGCAAGCTGTTGGCGTTGACGCCGAACTTCTGTTCCAGCCATTTCGGATCGAACGAGGTGATCAGGCTTTGCAGCCGGGTCAGATATTCCGGCAATTTGCCGGCGAAATCGGCCATCTGCGTGGCCAGAACCGGAATGAGGATGACGAAGGCCAGCACCAGCACGATGAGGAAGGTGATGAGGATGACCACCGTCGCCATGAAACGGGACAGGCCGAGCCGCTGCAGCCGGTCGGCAACGGGATCGAGGAAATAGGCCAGCACCATGCCGGCGACGAAGGGCAGCAGGATGGCGCTGAAAACATAGAGGAAAAGCGCCAGCAGCGCGGCACCGGCCAGCCAGAAGAAGATCTGCCGGCGAAAGGTCGCGGACGCGGCGATGTCGGCGGCCGCGGCCTCGATCGCTGCCGCTTCTGTCTCAGATGTCCGGAGTGGAGCCTTCGCCATAGCCGCTCATGTGCCTCAGCCAAGTGACGAGATAGGCTGCGGCCGAAGCCACGGTCAAGACCCCGGACAGCAATATGAGGGCTGACCTCAGCGGGTCGAAGTGAACGGCAAGGGCAAGTTCTCCCAGCACAAGCGCGGCCAGCACGATCTGGATCGCGGTGTTGGCCTTCGACACGAACAACGGTTTCATCTCGACCGGATGGGTCATGACGGCGGACAACACCACCGCGCAGACGATCAACGCGTCGCGCGACACCATGATGACGACAAGCCACAGCGGCAATTGCCCGATGAAGCTCATGACCACGAACACCGAAACCAGCAGCAGCTTGTCGGCCACCGGGTCGAGATACGCGCCGAGCGTGGACTGCTGGTTGAAACGGCGGGCGATGAACCCGTCGACGCCGTCGGAAATGCCGGCGACGAGGAACCCGGCAAAAGCCCAGTCCCAGCGCGCCTGCAGCATCGCCAGCACCACCGCCGGCACCAGGATAAGGCGCAGGATGGTGATCAGGTTTGGGATGGTCAAATGCTTGGCACCTCCTCTTGGTCGGAGATAGATGATGAAGATAGCGGGTGGCAACAAGGGAGAAGCTGCCGATCTCCCGCACGGGAGAGCGGCTTTCAGCTTGGCTTTCGCCAATCACGAGCGCCTATACGCGTGCCCTGTCCACGGTTTTATGG
>NZ_RZRK01001144.1:0-1424 GCF_003997835.1 Mesorhizobium sp. M7A.F.Ca.CA.004.12.1.1 | reverse complement strand
TGATAGGCGCGCGGCAGCGGCGAGTGGGCGTCATGCTCGTGGAAGCGCTCCGCCGGCATCGCGTTGTTCTCAAGCGATTCCGCTATTGTCGCGAGATGCGGGGCGATGCGGCGCCAGTCGTCGAGCGCCGCCTGCAGCGTGCGCACCAGGAACGAGGCGTCTGTGAAGCGTGTCAGGTCGCGCGAGACAACGACGAGTTTTCCGTCGCGCGTCCCGTCCTTCAATGTGGCAAGCTTCATGCGGTTTCCTCTCCTGCTGCAGCTTTGGCGCTGCTTAAGCCCACAACAAGACCGTCGCGGGCGATCGTCAAGTCGCCAGCCCATGTTTTCCTGACAGCGGCAGTCCAATCGGCCTCGCCGATCCCGGGATCGTCGGCCGGAATGAGATGATTGAGCACCAGTCTCTTGACGCCGGCATCGCTGGCGATGCTGCCGGCCTCTTCGGCAAAGCTGTGGCTGGCGAGCAGGTGGTCTTTCAGCCGCGCGCCATTGCCGGTCCTGGCCACCAGCCGCTCGATGCCTTCTTCCAGCATCGCCTCGTGGACGAGGATATCGGCGCCTTGGGCAAAATCCGCGAGCGGCGGAAAGAAGGCCGTGTCAGCGGAAAACACCACGCTTTTCCCGCTGTGTTCGAAGCGCAGGGCAAAACAGTCGGTCACCGGCGGATGCTCGACGCGCAGCGCCGAAACCGTCAAGCCGCCCTGTTCGACCACTTGGCCTTCGCCGAATTCGACGATCGAAACCAGGTCGCGAATATCCGGTCGGCCTTCATCGACGATGCGGATCTCGATATCGAACTCCATCGCCTGGCAAAAGCGCTGCCAGTAATGATCCGTGCCGGGCGGGCCGAACACGTGGACCGGGGTCGCCAGACCCGCCGTCCAGGCGGTGTGGATCAGCGGGCCCAGTTCCAGGACATGGTCGGAGTGCAGATGCGTGATGAAGATCAGATCGAGCGATTTCAGGCCGATGCCGGCATCGACCAGGCCACGCGTGACGCCAAGCCCGCAGTCGACGACGATGCTGCGGCCGCCGATCTGCAGCAGCGAAGAGCTTGGCCACGGACCGCCTGGCCGCAGCGCAGGGCCGCCCTTCGAGCCCAAAATCACCAACCGATCCGGCATTGGCTCGGTGCTCAAGACCAGTCGCCCTCGGGCGTGCCATTGAAACGCTTCTTCAGATCCGCCCAGCAGTCGATATAATTGTCCTGCCGGGTTTCGAGTTCGGCGCCGTAGCGGGTCAGCATTTGCGGAAATCGGGTCTCGAACATGAACGCCATGGTGTTGTCGAGCTTGACCGGTTTCAGGTCCGCGCGCGAGGCCTTTTCGAAGCCAGGCGCATCCGGTCCATGGGCCAGCATCAGATTGTGCAGACTGATGCCGCCGGGCACAAAGCCCTCTTCCTTGGCATCGTACTGGCCATGGA
>NZ_RZRK01001143.1:0-1426 GCF_003997835.1 Mesorhizobium sp. M7A.F.Ca.CA.004.12.1.1 | reverse complement strand
CACCGACCCCCGCTTCGCCGCGCACCATCCAGCTCTCGTCGAGCATATATGTGGCGGAAATCGAAAAATCGGCGCGCTTCAAACCGGCACCGGCATCATAGCGCGCCAGCCCCGAGCGAGCCGATTGTTCGGGCGTGACACCAAAATAGGCCTGCATGTAATTTTCGTCGGCGAAGACGGCGGACGCGCTGGCGCCGATCATCAACGATTGAGACAGAGGCCGGGTCACCTCGATCCCCACCCTGCCCTCAAGGCCATCGCTGCCGCCGATGGTCTTGTCGAGTTGCGCGAATATTTCGGCCGGACCGAACTTCGCCGCTGCCTTCACGCCGACCGTCGCGCCCATGTCGACGTCCCCCAAGCCGCGCAGATGGTCGGAGTCGTCTTCCTTGCGGCCCATCTCGTAGCCAAGCCGAGCGCTGAACGCGAACGGTCCTTGTTCATAGACGGCGATGTTGGCACCTGTCGGGTCGATCGTCACCGTGTCGAGGAATGTCGCCGTGACGAAAGGCACCGGCATGATCTTGAACTCATTGCTGCCTTCGTATTTGGGGACGATGATGGCGCCGCCGCCGACCACGACATGCCAGTCGGACAGCTTCTGTTCGAAACGCCCGAAACGGGAAGGCTCGGGCGGCAGGGTAAAATCATCGGAATTCACCGCAATGGCGTCTGCCGCCAGCGCGCCCTCCGAATGCGTCGAAAGCAGGATTGCCATGGCCGCGAGAGATGCCCGGCCGGCCAACAGTCCAGAGTCAATTTTGGCGAACATGCGCGCTCCAGTATAGCGAGGCAACGAGCCTCCGATGGCGCCAACATGTCAGGTGAAAGTGGCCGCATGCGTTAAGTGATGTTAAGTTTTGTTGCGCAATCGTGGTTTCATCTTGCCGTATGAGAAAGCCGTAGCGACGATCTGCCGTGGGACGTCTCGCGATCGGGGAACAGAACTGTTTCAATCCCGGCCAGAACAGTTCTAATGTCTGCGCTGGAGCAATGTGGGCGGTGTATGGGGAACACAAACGACGACGACGAGCGGAGTTTCTTCTCCGAAGCGCCGATGCGGCCTGCGGCGAAAGCCAAGGCGACGCTCGACGAAAAGCCGCATTACCTCGGTCACCGCGACCGACTGCGCGAGCGTTTTGCCCTGGCGGGTCCGGACGCCCTGCCCGATTACGAACTTCTGGAACTTCTGCTTTTTCGCCTGATCCCTCGTGCCGACACCAAACCGGCGGCCAAGGCGCTGCTGGCGCGCTTCGGCACGCTGGCCGAAGTGCTCGGGGCGCCGGTTGGCCTCTTGCAGGAAGTCAAGGGCATTGGCCCTGCGGTGGCGCTCGATCTCAAGATCGTCGCGGCAACCGCGCAGCGCATGGCGCGCGGAGAGGTGCAGGGTCGCGAAGTCCTCTCGTCCTGGACACAGCTTCTTGCC
>NZ_RZRK01001142.1:0-1430 GCF_003997835.1 Mesorhizobium sp. M7A.F.Ca.CA.004.12.1.1 | reverse complement strand
GTCGAGGCGCAGGAGCAGCAAGGCGCCAAAGCGGCGGGCGAGCGGCGCGCGCGGTGCCGCCATGACGGCGCCCGCCGTGCGCAGGCCGACGCTTTCCAGGCTGGTGCGGGTCGCCGGCTCGATGCGCAGTGCGGCCAGCGGCAGGGGTGCCAGCAGCGCTTCCTCCTCGCCTGACACAATGATGCGGTCACTGCAAAAGCGTGCCGCCGCCCAGGCCGCGCCAGGCGTCGCGGCAAGCCCGGCTCGGACATCGAAACCCTGATGGAAGAAGCGCGACAGGATCTCGTCCAGCATGGCGCGTTCGCCGCCGAACAGATGGGTGCAGCCGGTGACGTCGAGAAACAGACCGTCCGCGCCATCCAGCGCCACCAGCGGGGTGTAGCGGTCGCACCAGTCGGCAAGGCCTTCGAGCAGACGGCGGTCGGCTTCCGGATCGGCCTCGACGATGTCGATCGACGGATGCATGGCGCGCGCATCGGCAATGCCCATGTCGCGCTTCAGGTGCAGCGCCTCAGCCCGCTCGTCGAGGGCCGAGATGCGCTGCGCGTTGCGGTCGCGATGGCTGATCACGAGCGGCGGGTGAGAGAGGTGATCCGACGGCCGGGAACGCCAGGACCGCCCCAGACGCTGGCGCAGGATCCTTTCCGCCGCCAGATAGGGAAACCACAGGGACAGGATTCTTTGTCCGGTCTCTTCCCTCGCTCCTTTTTTCGTCGCCCCATCTTTCGTCGAATGCGCGTTCATCGGGGTTCCACTCCAGTGTGAATTGTCCAGGCAGGGCTGTGCGGCTCTTGCCGATGGTGAGGGCGAAGGCCGGGCGGCCGATCGAGCCGGCCAGCGGCCCGGCGATGGTGTCGCGCGGCACCGCCGGCGCCGAGGCGACGATGAGGCGGACAGGGGCGGCCGTCGGTTCGGGTTCGGCCGCCTGCCGCAGCAGGAACACCGGCCGGCCGGCCGCTTGCGCCCTTGCATGCAGCCGGCGTGTCGCGGTCAGGTCCAGCCGCTGCGGATTGCCGCGGATTTCCAGGATGACCGCGGCGAGCGCTGTCATCCGGGCCGCCTCCTCGGCGACCCACAGCGCATCGACAAGCCTTGGCGCCTCGGAAAACAGCAATTGCTCCGGCTCGATGCCGAACGAGGCGTGAAGCCCCCTTGCATAGGGAAAGCCGGCCTCGCGGAAAATCTCCGATGTGCCGATCCACAGCACCGGCAGCCCCGGCGTTTGCTTGAGGATCAGACTGGTGAGCGACAAAGCGAAGCCGGCGACGGCCCCGGCATCGCGGGTTTGCGTGCCATGGATTTCACTCAGGGCGGCCTTCGGCAGGCCGCCGCTCAGGGCGGCGTCGAGGCGCTCGACACCGATAGGCAGAAACGCATCCGGCAACGCCGCGGCAATGCCACGCCGGACGATTGTGAGATCGGTGTTGGCG
>NZ_RZRK01001141.1:0-1431 GCF_003997835.1 Mesorhizobium sp. M7A.F.Ca.CA.004.12.1.1 | reverse complement strand
GCTTTATGGGTGGCGCGACCGGTTCCGGCCTCGACATCATCGGCGGCAACGTCGTCGATGCCCGCAAAGTGGTCTTCACCATCAACCGCAACCAGCTGCGCGGCGTCATGCAGGCTCGCATCCCTGACGACAATTCGATGACAGTGACTATTGCCGTGCGCGTCGACGACCAGTTGGTGCCGGTGATCGGCATGAGCTTGAAGCGCGTCGACGCAGTCGAAGTCGGCTCCATCGCGCCGAACTGAAATCGCGCCGAACTGAAAATCCGAAAAAAAGGCGGCGACCCCACGGTCACCGCCCTCTCCCTTGACCCATCGAATCAGGCGCTTAGGCCTTGATCTCAAATCAGGGCGTTAGCCTTTGATTGTGGCCGTCAGTTCGTCATAGGCCTTGCAGGCGTCGGCCAATGTCGTAGCGCCCTGATACTTGGTTGTCACCGCCTGGACCTTGGCCGTCAGATCAGCCGCTTTGGACGGGTCCTTGGTAATCGCTTCCTGCAGCGCGGTAGCCATGTCCTGCGCCTTCTTGGTCGCGATTTCCGCCGTGCACTCGGGCGCCTTCGAGCAAGCCGAACCGGCAAGCACCGCCAGGCCGACGGCAACAAACAAAAACTTCTTCATGTCAGTCATCTCCTCAAAAAGGGCGCGACTTGATCGTCGATCACCCTCCAATGGCCGAAGCCGAGCGTCCTTAGCCTTCGATTGCGGCAAGATGCAACGTGTTCCCGGCCTCAACTTGTGTATCGCGCCTGCAACATCGGCGGCGGCCCGGATTCAGGCTATTTTATCAGCGGCAGCAAAGTTCAGCTGCGTGGCTGCAGCAGCGCCAAGACGGCGGTCGATGCGGCAAGGACAGCGGTCAGAGTCAAAGGCCCGGTCGCGCCATAGGTGTCCACGACATAGCCGCCGACAACCGCGCCGATGGTGATGGCAATTTGGAAAGAGGTGACCATCAGGCTGCCCGCTGCCTCCAGCGCATCAGGCGCCGCGCGCGACATATTGGTCGGCAGCACCACCGGCGCCATGCCAAAGGCGAAACCCCACAGCGTAACGAAGCCGAAGGCAACGCCCATATGCGAGCCCCAAAGCACCAAAGTAAGTGCCGCAACCGCCATCAACGCCGCGGTGACTGCGAGGGCCATGTGGATGTTGGTGTCGGCCATGCGGCCGCCGGCAACATTACCGATCACGGCAGCGATGCCAAACCCGAGCAGAGCCAGGGCAATCGGTCCGGTTGTAAGGAGTGTCACCTGTTCGAGGAAGGGACGCACATAGACCGAGCCGGCAAAATGCCCCGTCATCAGCAAAACAATAGCCAGCATGCCGAGTTGGATGCCGCGCCGCCGGGTCAGCCGAAATACATCTGCAAGGCTGTTGCTTGCCGTTGCAGGCAAGGTCGGCAGGCTGAGAAACTGCAGCAGCATGGCAAGCG
>NZ_RZRK01001140.1:0-1438 GCF_003997835.1 Mesorhizobium sp. M7A.F.Ca.CA.004.12.1.1 | reverse complement strand
ATCTGCACGTCCGAAAACAGGCCAGTTCCGAACAGTGCCTTGACCGCACCGTCGATATCGGAACTGGAGAAAGCCTTGCCCGGCTTGATGGTGATGTAATTGCGGATGGTCTCAGCGTCGATACGCTGGTTGCCGCTCACTTCCACTCTGCTGACGACAGCGGCTTCAGCCGCCGATGTGGCAACGAACTGCACTGCGAGCGCGCCTGGCACGACCATGGCCGCGGACAGGGTCACCGCGGACGCGGCGCTTAGAAACTTGGATGCTGCCTTCATCGGGCTTAATAACCTTTTCTCGTAGTCCCCACGGCGAGAAAACCGGACGTGCGGTAATTTCCCCTACCGTATTAACCGGATTTTCCCTACACGCAAGGCTTCTGGTTAATTTGTATTTACTTAACCCTGCGGCGTGGCTTTCGCGTCACTCATATCCCCTTGCATGGTAAACGGCGTCTCAACATCGTCCATGCAGAAGCCAAATTTCTTCATGATTTCAGCACCCAAACAGATCGTTCCAAAAAACGAACCCCATGAAGCACAGCACCAGAAGCAACCCGGCCCGATAGGCCATTTCCATCATCCGTTCCGACACCGGACGGCGAATGACAGCCTCCACCCCGTAGAACAAGAGGTGACCGCCGTCGAGGGGGGGAATCGGCAAAAGGTTCAGAATTCCGATGCCAACGGATAGCAGTGCAACCAGCTGCACCAGCCATTCGAATCCCAGTTTCGCAGCCCTGCCCGCCATGTCGGCGATCTTCACCGGACCGCCCAGCTGACATTTGTCTTCGCGCCCGACAACAAAGCGCTGCAGGAACTGGCCGGTGCGCTGGATGACGTGACCGGTTTCCTCGACCGCCGCCGCGACCGCTCCGACCGGCGTGTAGGTGATCAGCCTCGGCTGACCGAGTTCCTTGTTGTTGACGACACCGATCACGGCGACCTTGACCTTGTTGCCGAGCGCGTCTTCCTGTTCCATCAGCCGCGGCGCCGCGGTCACAGTGACCTCCTGGCCGTCGCGCAACATGACGAAGGTGATTGCGTCGTCGGCACGGCCCGAGACCAGGCGCTGGACGTCGCCAAAGGTTTCGACCTTGTTGCCGTCGACACTGACGAATCGGTCGCCGGGAAGGATGCCGGCCTTCGCCGCCGGGCTGTCGGCGGTCACCTCGGCCACCATGGGCTCGGCGACATAGCGGCCATAGGCGGTGAACAGCACGGAAAAGACGACGATCGTCAGCAGGAAATTGAACAATGGTCCGGCCACCACCGTTGCCGCGCGCTTCCAGATCGGCTGAGTGTGAAAAGCGACCTTGCGCTCGTCCTCGGTCAGCGTTTCAATTTCTTCCGACGTGGGCTGGCTCGATGTGGCGTTCATGTCGCCGACGAATTTTACATAGCCGCCAAGCGGTATCGCACACAGTTTCCAGCGCGTGCCG
>NZ_RZRK01000113.1:0-10832 GCF_003997835.1 Mesorhizobium sp. M7A.F.Ca.CA.004.12.1.1 | reverse complement strand
CCCGCGTCCATCTCGCCGGAGCGATGCTTCTGGGCGTCCTGCTGATGATCGTCTCGGACTGGCTGTCGCGCATGGCGGCCTTTCCCTACGAACTGCCCGCCGGCCTGTTCGCTTCGCTGCTTGGCGGGCCGTATCTCGTCTACCTGCTTGCCAAGGGCGTGCCGCGCCAGGGCTGACGGGTTCCGAAATGCTATGAGGTTCTATCCATAGGGCTAGGCCAGTGCGGCCAAGCTGGCGCGCATCGATCGGTCATGTTCCGGCAGCCGTGATACGGTCGGCAGGCCGCGGGCTTCCTGGGCACCGAAGCCCAACCGTGTCAGACAGGCGCGCGCCAAGGCCGCATTGCTGTCGATGACGACCAATCCATTGACACCGTTGAGGCTGGCGGCCACCACCGACAGTTCGGTGCAGCCGAGCAGGGCTGCATCGGCGCCGGCCGCTTGCGCGATGTCGAGCGCGCGCTCGGTTTCAACCGCCGCATCCGCGATCGAACCTGCCTTGACGAGGCTGATCGCGCTGTCGACGCAGGCCTGAAACTCGGTGTTCGCGGGAAGGCAGAGCTCAAATCCCGCCGCCGACATCCTGTCCTGATAGAAGCCGGAGACCAGCGTGCCTTGGGTGGCGAGAACAGCAACCCGGCCCTGATCCAGGCTGCGACGCGTCTCCGTCACCACAGCATCTCCGATATGGATGATTTCCGCGCGCGAATTCGCCGCCAGTTGGCTGTACCAATGGTGGGCGGTGTTGCACGGCATCGCGATGCGGGCGACGCCGAGCGCATTGAGCGTCGCGACCGCGGCTTTCAAAGGCGCCAGCGGCCCATCATGGCCGGCAAGGATCGCTTCGGTCCTGTCGGGCAGCTGTGGGACACTGAGGATCACGGCAGGCACATGTTCGTTGTCTCTGAGCGCCTGGGTCATCCGGGTCAGCTTGAAGTAGAAATCAGCCGAAGCAAGCGGCCCAAGACCGCCGATAATGCCGAGCTGGGGACGGATGCTGTCGTCGATCATCTGACAGGCTCGGCTTCGAGCTGGTCCGAGGCGGCGTCAGGCTGCGTCGTCTCCCTGTGGCTGGGAGCGATCATTGCCGTGCTCGCCGCGACGGTGCAGACGCTGGCCAGCGTCATGAACGTGTCGACGGCTGCATCCACCGCGACGAACAGGACGAACGCCGCCTCGAAGGGAAGCTTCAGGTAGCCGCAGACGATGGACATCTGGGACAGGATGAGCAGGCTGCCCATACCGCCGGTGGTGAGCGCGAGAAGCGCTGAGATGATGCCGACGAGCACGAGGTCCGAGACTGCAAGCTGGTGGCCGTAAAGCTGGGCAATGAACAGCGCACCCGAGGTGTAGAGCAGCGCCGGGCCAGTGCGCAGCAATGCCGCCTGCAGCGGCACGAGCAGTTCGACCACCACCAGGCTGAACCGCAGGCGCTCGCTCAAAAGGTTGATGACCCATGGCAGCGAAGCGACCGTAGAGCGTGTGGTGATGGCCACCATGAGAAGCGGCTGGCAGGTCTTGATCGTGGTCCAGTAGCTTCGTCGCGACCGGATGGCGATAATGGCAAAGGCCCCGGCAACGAATATGAGGCAGGAAAGACCCATAACCAGCAGGTAACCGCCCATCAGCGTGAGCGGCTTGGTTCCGGTCGACGCGGTCTGGTCCGCGATCAGGATGAAAGTTGCAAAGGGCAACCCCCAGATGAACCAGTTGGTGAGCACCGTGCAGGCCCGGTAGACCGCGTTGAGCGCCTGGGTCAGGCTCATGGACGAAGGCTGGGGAATCTTCCCCATCGCGAGCCCGAAAAGCAGGCAGAACAGCAAAACCTGGATGGTCTGGCCCGAGGCCAGCGCGTTGAAGACGTTGTTCGGCACCAGGTCGAGCAGGATCGAGTGCCCGCCATTGGGGTCGCCATTGGAGGGCGGCGGCTGGAACGGGAAGGCGAGATCGGTGGACACGCTGCCTTGCGAATTGATGAACTCGCCAAGCTCGATGCGCGACTGCGGATTCTCGATCTGGCCCGGCTGCAGGATCAGCGACAGGGTGCCGCTCACCAGCACGCTCAGGAACGACACGACCAGCACGGCCATACCCACCTTGCCGAGGTAGCGGACCGATTTGGGATCCTGGACCATTGCCGTGATGGAGAAGATGACCGACGAGACCAAATAGGGCAGGACGACCATCTTGAGGAAATTCAGGTAGAGCTGTGCGACAGGGCTGATCGCATGGGCAAAGTCTGGATAATAGAGGCCGCACAATATCCCTGCAGCAATCATCACAATCGTCGTCACGGGCGAGCGCAGGATACGCCTTGCCGCGAGGCGCCAGTCGAAAGGCAGGGGTCCGGCTACCTCGGAGATGGCCATGTCAGGCTTTGCTCCCCAGGCGATAGCGGGCGATGATCTCATCCGTGTTGAGAATCTGCTGACCCCGCGCGAGATCGAGATAGAGATCGACAAAGGCCGCGAGGTGCGGATTGTCGGGCCGCACGCCGACTGCGATCGTATCGACCTTGTCGGTCAGCGTGATCGAGCGCGCGACAACCGTCATCGACGGATCGTCGACCATCAGCTTCTTGATCTCGAAATCATCGCGATAGGCCATGTCGATCGTCCCGTTTCGGATCGCATCGATGATCAGATCCCAGCTTGCCAGGCGGTGGATTTGCGCATGCGGGAAGGTCGTGGCCGCATAGGTGGCGAATGAAGAGCCCTCGATCACGCCAAGATCGCCTGAGAAATCACGGACGATCTGTTCGGCCGGTTTGCCTTGCGCGATACGCGCCAGGTTGAGGCGGTTGGCGATCAGCCCTTGCCGCAGCATGGCGTAGGGGCGGGAATAGATGATCGACCGGCCGCGCTGAAGCGTCCGGCTGAGCTTGCCAATCGCCATGTCGGCCTGTCCGGAACTGACCTGACTGACGATATCGTCGAACGTTGCGGCGGATCGGTCGAATACCGGCTCGACGCCAAGCGCCGCGGCGATGCCGTGGGCCAACTCCATGTCTATGCCATCGTCCCCCGATCCGTCGGCCGGAAAGAACGGATTGGAAGCGAAGGCCGGCATTGCGATGCGCAATGCATCGCCGCTCGCGATAGGTTGAGGGGCGTTCTCCGCCTGCTGTCCCGGAGTGCTGGCTGCGCGGGCTTGCGAGATCAGCAACCCGCCGCTCCCGGCCGCAAGCAGTGTACGACGTGTAACCGACATGCGCGTTCTCAATTAACCCGGGAAAGCTGCAACATGCACAACCCGCGTTAAACAAACGTGTATATTACACTGAGCCTTTTTATGTATCGGACAAGCAGCTTAGCGCCACAAAATATCAGCATTGCCTAATATATTAGGAAAAGCGGAAGGATCGCGTTGCTTCCCGCCGGGCGATCGTCTGGATTGTCAAAACGTCTCGACCCAAGGCCGTAACTCAAGCTCCGAGCTCCAGGCGCTGCGATGCTGGCGATGGACCGCGAGATAGGCCTCGGCGATAGCGTCCGGCGACAGGCGGCGGTCCTGTAGGTCGGGATCGGCTGCCTGTCCGGGCGGCGCGATCTGGCCGTCGATAATGAAATGGGCGACGTGGATGTTCTGCGGGGCGAGTTCGCGGGCCATGGACTGCGCCAGGCCGCGCAGGCCGAATTTCGGCATGGCAAAGCCGGCCGAGCCGGGAAAGCCCTTCACACTGGCAGTGGCGCCGGTGAACAGGATCGAACCGGATCCCCGGACAAGCAGCCGGCGCGCCGCCTGCTGGCCGACCAGGAAGCCGCCATAGGCGCCGACCAGCAATGCCTGTTTGACCGCTTCCGCATCGAGCTCGGCGATCGGGCCGCGTGTGCGTGCGCTGGCGTTGAACACCACGAGCGCCAGCGTGCCGGCCTTGTCGGCGGTGTCGAACAGCCTGGCGACGGACGCAGCGTCGGCGACATCCGTCTCAACGGCCAGAGCACCGGTTTCGCCGATCAGAGCGCTGAGCTTCTCGACGTTACGGGCGGCCAGAACCACGCGAAAGCCTTCCCGGGTGAGAAGGCGCGCAAGCGAGGCGCTCAGACCAGCGCCCGCGCCTGCAATAACGGCCACATTGGATGAGGTCATGATTTTCTCTCCCTTGCGGATTTCGGCGGAAGCGTTCGCCAGACCAGACAAGGTCGCGCCTTCGGGGCTGACAGGCAAGAGGTGGCATCTCGTTGGCTGTTGAACCAGACGGGCTGCAGAAACGACGTTGCGCGGTCCAATATCGCCTGTGGAGCTACGAAAGCCGCTCGGCCTTCAGCACCGAGACCGCCACTTCGAAAGGGACAAGGCTTGGACCTTGCCCGCCGCCCGGATTCATTAGACCAACATTTTGGCGGTAGAATCGTCAGGTTTCGTAAAGCTGTCGGCGATCTCATCAATGGGACTGGAGCGTGGTCCCGAAAAGTGGGAAACGGTTTTCGGAAAAGATTATGCTCAACAAGGAAACGATTATGGAACCAATCTGGGCCGTCGGCCTGATGACCGGCACGGTGCTGGACGGCAACATCGACGTCGCGCTGATCAAGACCGACGGCGAACGTATCGAGGATTTCGGCACCTATCGGCTGATGCCCTATCCTCCGTCGATCCGCTCCCTGCTGGAAGAGACGCTGACGGAGGCGCGGGCGTGGAACTTTGACGGGCCGGAGCCGGCGATCTTCCGCACCGCGGAGGAAGCCCTGACGCGTGCCCAGTCAGCAGCCGTCAAGGAATTGGTCGAAGGCTATGGCATGACGATGGCCGATATCGGCGTCGTCGGTTTTCACGGCCAGACCGTTCTGCATCGCGCGCCGCAGGTTGGACGGCTGGGCCAGACAAGGCAACTCGGCGATGGTGAGCTGATGCATGCCATATTGGGTACCAAGGTCGCTTACGATTTCCGCTCGGCCGACATGCGCGCCGGGGGGCAAGGCGCGCCGCTGGCCGCGGTCTATCACACCGCGTTGATGCGCGGCGCCGGCGCCAATGGCGAGGTGGCCGTACTCAATCTCGGCGGCGTCGCCAACATCACCTGGTGGGATGGCGCCGACAATGTCGTTGCCTTCGACACCGGCCCCGCCAACGCGCCGCTGAACGATTTCATCAAGTCGAAGGGGCTCGGCGAGATGGACCGCGACGGCGCGCTCGGCGGTGCGGGCAAGGTGGACGAGGCGCGGCTGGCCAAGCTGCTGCAGCACCCCTATCTCACCAAGCCCTATCCCAAATCGCTGGACCGTTTCGACTTCGGCGCCGCCATGGCGGACGGGCTGGATGCGGAGGATGGCGCGGCACTGCTGACCGCCTTCACCGCTGGAGCCGTCGGCAAGGCACTCGACCTCTTACCAAGCCGTCCTAAAAAACTGGTGGTCAGCGGCGGCGGCCGCCACAACCCGACCATGATGGCGATGCTGACCAGCCGTGCCGGCGTCGAAGTGGTGCAGGCCGAGAGCCTCGGCTGGAGCGGCGATGCGGTCGAGGCGGAGTGTTTTGCCTTCCTCGCGGTGCGCGTGCTGCGCGGCCTGCCAATCAGTTTTCCGAGCACGACCGGCGCACCGCGGCCGATGCGGGGCGGAAAACTCGCCAGTTAGAGCCTCTTCCATCCCGGAACGGGATGGGATGACCTTTCCCGCCCGGCCGACTTTCAGGCGATGCGGCTTTTTGCTCAGGTTTTGCAGTCGAAAGGTCTTCGGAATAGTCGAAAAGCTTTTCCGCCGGGACCCACTGTCATCCAACCGTTAAGAAGAATTAATACAAGACAACAGCGATCTTGTTTTCAGCTGACGCCTCATTTCGCAGGCGTATGGCCATTGATGCGCGCCTGCATAGCGGCGGCAGTATAGTTGGGATTCAATTTATGTTGTCAGCAGGTTTAGCTTTATTGCGCGGTGCACGGCCGACGATTTCGGGGGCGGCAGCTGCGCTCGCCCTTGCAATCATCGGGGCCATGATCGGATCCGCTGCGCGGGCTGAGCCCATTCGCGGTGCGGGGTCGACACTGGCCGCGCCGATCATCGGCAAGTGGGCAACGACATACAAGGCTGCACGCGCCGACGGCGGCGACTTCTTCACGCTGGACTGGACCGTCGATTATGAACCGGTCGGATCCCTTGCCGGCCTGATGCGGCTTGCGCAGCCCGAACTGGATTTCGCCGCCACGGATGTTCCCGTGCCGGCTGATGATCTCGCCAGGAACGGCCAGCAGCAATTTCCGATCGTCATGGGCGGGATCGCGGTGGTCGCCAATCTCGATGGCCTGCCGGAGCAAGGTCTGCGCCTCTCCGGCCCGGTGATCGCCGACATCTATCTGGGCAAGATAAAGTCCTGGTCCGATCCTGCGATAAGGGTGCTCAATCCCGACATAGCCCTTCCCGATCTCGCCATCGGCGTCATCCACCGGCAGGACGGTTCGGGCTCAACCTATGTCTTCACCGAGTTTCTGTCATCGACAAGCGAAGACTGGAAGACGAAGCTTGGAGCCGACACTCTGATCGACTGGCCGCTCGGGACAGGCGCGGAAGGTACGCAAGCGCTTCTTCGTGCCGTGGCTGCGAGCAAGGGGGCGATTGCCTACGCCGAATACGGCCAGGTTCTTCGCGCCGGCCTTCCCTTCGCAGCGGTCCAGAACAAATCCGGCAAGTTCGTCAAACCGGACCCGCAGGGCGTGCAAGCAGCGGCCACCTCCGTCGCCTGGGGGGAAACGACCGACTTCTTCGCCTCCCTCACCAATCGCAGCGGAGATGGTGCGTACCCGATCAGCACGGCGGTGTTCGCCGTTGTCCAGGTCTCGGGGCGTTCGGAACATCGCTATCGCCGCGTGCATGATCTTTTCCGGCTCGCCTTCGCGCAAGGTGCCGGCGACGCCACCGCACTCGGCTATGTGCCGCTGCCGAAAGCGCTCATTGGCCAGATCGAACAGTATTGGGCAAGGCAATTGCCGGTCGGAAACTGACCCGAACGAAGCTGCCTTGCGCAGCAACTGAACTTCATACCGCGTCGTCGTGGCGACTTGTTGGGGACTGCCTGAAATGGACATAGATATCTTCAAGGACATCCTCGTGCCGGTGATCGGCGGCTTGGGCATCTTCATGCTCGGTCTGGATTTCATGGCAAACGGCATCCAGGCGCTGTCGGTCAACCGGATGCGCGACTTTCTCGCCAAGGCAGCCGGTACGCCGGTCAAAGGCGTGCTGGCGGGAACGCTGATCACCGGCGTCATCCAGTCGTCGACGGCGATGAGCGTCATGGTCGTCGGGCTGGTCAATGCCGGTGTCATCGCCCTGCGGCCGGCGATCAGCGTGATCATGGGCGCCAACATCGGCACCACGCTCGGCAACGGGCTCATCGCCCTGCCGCTCGGTCCGCTCGGATTGATCCTGGCCGGCGTGTTCTCGCTGGTCTACTGCTTCGCCAAAAGCGAAAAGGTGAAGAACATAGCGCTCGCCTGCATGGGTTTCGCTCTGATCTTCTACGGCCTCAACCTGATGACCGGCGGCCTGCGTCCGCTTCGCAACCTGCCGGAAGTCATGGCGCTGCTGCAGACGCTGACGGCCGACTCCTACCTCAACCTTTTCAAATGCGTGTTCATCGCCGCCGGCGTGACCGCGATGATCCACTCGTCCTCGGCGACGATCGGCATCGTCATGGGCCTTGGCGCGGCGGGCATTCTCGACTGGACAACCGCCGTCGCCTTCTCGCTCGGTGCCGATCTCGGCACCACGATCACGTCGTGGATGGCTTCGCTCAACCTTTCGAAGAACGCCAAGCGGACCGCCTATGCGCACATCTCGTTCAATATCATCGGGGTGTGCATCACCATCCCTCTGTTCTTCGTCTCCATCCAGGTGCTGGAATGGGCCATGCAGTTCTTCGGCGGCGATCCGGCCGTTCCGGTGATTGTCGACGGCAAGGAGACCTTCCCCCTGGTGCCGGTCGCGGTCGGCCTCTACTCGACCTTCTTCAACGTCTTCAACACAGTGCTGCTGTTCCCGTTCATCGGCGTGTTCGAGCGGGTGCTATCGCGTGTCGGCCACACGGATGCCGACGACGCGGAGGATTTCTCGACGCCGAAATTCCTCGACCGCAAACTGGCCAGCGATTTTGCCAAGGCCATTCCCGCCGTGCAGCAAGAGACGGCCCGCCATCTGGAGGCCGGCGCCATGTTCCTCGACATCGCACGCTCTTCCAAGAAGGCGCCGTCGGATCCGGGCGAGCACTATCTGGCGACCGACATCCTCAGCCGCGATATCCGCGCCTACACCGCCGCGCTGATGAAGGAGGATCTGCCTTACGAACAGCTCGATCTGATCGCCAGCCTGATCGAGGAAGCCGACTTCACGGCCGCCCTGACGGAATCGATGCATCAGGTGGCGCGCCGCGTCAGGCGCGAGAAGTTCAGCAACCCGGCGCAAGCCATCGTCGACGTCGCGCTGAACAAGCTCGACACGTCGCTGCGCGAAATCTTGCCTACTTACGGAATTTCCAGCCCGCAGATGCCGGCCGGCCATGTAAATCTGCCTGGGGTCGAGGAACTGCGTGCCCGCACGCTGGCGCTCGGACCGAATGCCGGTGCCGCCGAACGCGGCACGATCCTGGCCCTGCTCGGGTCGATCGAGCGTGCGGAAATCCTGATCCATCGCATCGATGCCGAGCGCAGATCCGTAAACCGCCAAAGCGTGCTCGCCCGTGCGTCGGCACGCAAGGAAACCAGAGCAAGCCCGATGGGAGACCCAGGCCTGGTTCCGGCCGAGTAACGGTCCGCCGGACCATAACCACCTTCGTTCGGATTGCGGGTCAGGCAGGAAGACAGTCCATCCCGGTTCCGCCGGGATGGATCAGACCAACGCCAGCCTCTTCTGTAGAAAGATGCGGCTGCGGCCGATAGGGAAATCGGCGAGCGTTCCAAAGGTGACGCTGATAGACTTTGGCGGCATTCGGATTGAAGGTGTCGATCCAGGCATTCCGGCAACCGCGTGCCATGGCTTCCTGTTCGGCCGCATCCAGCATCTTGCCGGCCATATGCTGGCCGCGCAGCCGCTCATCGACCCAGAGCCATTGCACGTAGAGCCAGCCCCAGGCGGTGTAACCGGAAATGCCGGCGACGACCGCGCAATCCTCGTCGCGCACAAACACCACAAGCGCCTTCCTTTCGGATGCGCCGACATCGCCGTCGTTGAACGCCGCCAGCCTTTCGGCGAGAAAGGTAAGGTCTTCCGGCAAGGGATTTGCCGTCGTTTCAAGCGTCGTGTTCATCGCTTTTCCGAGATGGTTGCGTGTCGGCGTCGCCGCCATTGCGAAACTCTGATGCGGCAATGCCGTAGCGCTTGAGTTTGTCATAAAAGGTCTTGCGCGGTACGCCGAGCGCATCGATGGCGCCGCGCACCTCGCCACTATGGTCGCGCAGCGCGTCGCGGATGAGCTGTGCTTCGTATTGGCCGACCCGTTCGGGCAATGCTGCCGTAGGCTCCGGCGAATGCGCGGAGACCGCCCTCGTCCCATCTTCCGGACCGAGGCCGAGCGCAACACGGTCGGCAAAATGGGCAAGCTCGCGCACATTGCCTGGCCAGTCATGCGACTGGAGATGATCGCTGACCGCAGCGTTCATCTTCGCGACAGGCCGGCCGAACCGTTCTGCCGCCTTGCCCAGGAAATGCCCAAACAGCATCGGGATATCGCCGCGACGCTCGCGCAGCGGCGGGATGCGCAGCGTCACCACGTTAAGGCGAAAATACAGATCCTCGCGAAAATCACCGCGTTGGTCCGACCGCCCCAGATCGACCTTGGTCGCGGCGACGACCCTGAGATCGATGCGCCTGATGTCGTTCGAGCCAAGTGGAGTGAGGCTGCGTGTTTCGAGCACGCGCAGCAGCTTGACCTGGAGCGCCGGCGGCATGGATTCGATCTCGTCGAGAAACAGCGTGCCGCCGCTGGAATGCTCGATGCTGCCGATCCGCCGCCGCTGCGCGCCGGTGAACGCGCCCGCCTCATGGCCAAACAACTCGCTCTCGATGACCGTCTCCGGCAGCGCACCGCAATTCAGTGCCACGAAGGGTTTTGCGCGCCGTCGCCCCCATCTGTGCAGGAGGTCCGCCACCACTTCCTTGCCGGTTCCCGTTTCTCCCTCGACCAGCACATCGACGTTCATGTCGGCAATCTGGCGCAAGGTCTCGCGCAGTCGCTTGATGGCAGGAGCCTCGCCGATCAGCGGCAGGCCGTCAGTGGCGAGGGCCGCGGCTTCGCGCAGCCGCCGGTTCTCCATCACCAGCCGTCGCTTCTCACTCGCCCGTTTCAGCGCCTCGACAAGGCGCTCGCCGGCATAGGGTTTCGAGATGAAATCGTAGACACCGTCCTTGAGCGCGGCCACTGCGAGATCGACGTCGCCATGGCCGGTGACCAGGATCACGGGTATGTCCGGGTCGATCGCCTTGATGCGATCGAACAGCTGCAGCCCGTTCATGCCCGGCATGCGGATGTCGCTGACCACCACGCCTTCAAAGGTCCTGTCGACAACGGCAAGCGCTGCCTCGGCGGCGTCGCGCGCGACCACAGCGAAGCCGGCAAGCTCGAGCAATTGCGTTGTGGCGTGCAGCAGGTCCGCATCGTCGTCGACGAGCGCCACCAGCCCTGATCCCTCAATCATTCAATTCGCCTCAAATCGATGGTGAAGGATGCGCCGATGCCATTGCCGGGATCGAGCCGCAGCGTGCCGCCCAATTCCTGGGCGATCTCCTGCGAGATCACCAGCCCGAGGCCAAGCCCCTTCTCCTTGGTGGTCTGGAACGGCATGAACAGATTGCCGGCTGCTTCCGGGCCGAGACCTGGGCCGTTGTCGCGCACCGAAATCAGCAC
>NZ_RZRK01001139.1:0-1451 GCF_003997835.1 Mesorhizobium sp. M7A.F.Ca.CA.004.12.1.1 | reverse complement strand
GCTCAGGAATGTCTGGATTTCGCGGTTCGTCGGCGCCGAGGAGCCACCATGGCGGGTAACCGAAATGGCCGCCGCAGCATTGGCATAGCGCGCTGCCTCGAAGGGCGGGGTGCCGCGCGCCAACGCGCTGACAAAAGCGCCGATATGGGTGTCGCCGGCGCCATTGGTGTCGACGGCGTTGACCTTGAAGCCGGCAATGGTCTGCGCTGACCCGTGGGCCAACCGTACGTGGCAACCCTTTGCTCCGGAGCGGATGATCACGCCAGCAGCCTGCGGGCAATGGTCGCCCAGAAGTCGCGCCGCGAGACCCTCGACATCGCCCGGGCCGGCAATCTCGGCCGCCTCCCTCGTGTTGCAGCTCAGCCATGTGGTGCGGGCAAGCACCCGCGACAGGATGGAGCGTGGAATGTCCGAGATGACCGGCGTCGGATCGAAGACGAAGGGAATATTCGCCGGCAGCGCCTCGATCCAGTCGGTGAGCGCATCGCGGCTCTTGGGGTAGCTCAGCGTATAGCCGGAGGTGAACACCCAGTCTCCCGGCGCCACCGCGACGGGCGCCATCATATCGAGGCTGAGTACGCTCTCCGCACCTGGCCATGACACGAAGGTGCGTTCGGCGTCGCTGGAGATCATGGCGACGCAATTGCCACTGTCCATCAAGGGCGATGGCGGCGTCAGTGTCGCGATGTTCTCGGCCATGAAGGCGGCGCGCAGGAAGTCGCCATTCGGCCCACTGCCGAGCTGGCCGCCGAACACCACCTGCATGCCGGTGCGGCTGGCCGCCACCATCATGTTGAAGCCGCCGCCGGCGACCTGGGCGAAGCTCGATGCCGTCTTTTCCATGCCGGGCGCCGGCAAAGCGTCGATGCGGTAGACATAATCGACCACGGCACTGCCGATATGGACGAGACGGCCGCTCACGCCGCCGCGTCCTTGCTGGAACCGGCTTTCGCCGCCCTTGCCGCGACAAGGTCGGCGGCGAGCGCGCCAACCTCTGACAAGTCGATGCCGACAAGCCGGAGGATGTACTCTTGCGGCAATCGGGAAAAGCCGGTGCAGGCGCCGGCCATGCCGGCAGCGATGGCGCCGATCGTATCGGTGTCGCCGCCGAGATTGGCGCTGATGATGGCTGCTTGCCAGGGGTCGCCACGGGCGACTTCCAGCACGGCGAAGGCAGCCGGAACGGATTCCTGGCTGGCGACGCCGGTGCCGACCAGATCGGTGATCAGCCGGATCGCATCCCTGATCGCCTTGCCACGCACGATGTCCTGCGCCCAGACGATACGCGCGGCGATGTCGCCGCCGGTGACCCAATGTCCGAGCGTCGCCCCTCGCCTCGCCGCCGCGACCGCGCTGGCCGAAGCATCGCGCCAACCGCCGCCGGCGACGCCGCGGCTGACGGCGGCTGCGACGGCTGCGGCCGAGGCTATGGCGATCGAGGTGTTGTGCGT
>NZ_RZRK01001138.1:0-1454 GCF_003997835.1 Mesorhizobium sp. M7A.F.Ca.CA.004.12.1.1 | reverse complement strand
CCGTAGATCGATACCAATTGTCCGGGCAGCAGGCTGGAAACGCCGGAGCCTACCGCCTCGACCTCGCCCGAGGCTTCGGCGCCGACGACCAGCGGCAGCTTGCGCTTGGCGAAGGCCATGCCGCGCCAGCCCCAGACGTCGATATGGTTCAGCGCCACCGCCTTGATGCGCAGCGTGACTTCGCCAAGTGCCGGCGGTGGGGGAGGCGGCAGGTCCACCGTTTCAAGACGGCGGTCCTCGATAAGTTGCAATGCGCGCATTGGGCCTGTCGGTTTCGGTCTGGCTGAAAAAGGTCGCTTAGACCGGTTCCCGCGCCATGACAAGGCAAGTGTTCTGGCCGCCGAAGCCGAAGGAGTTCGACAGCACGGTGCGGACCTCGGCATTGCGCTTCTTGTTCGGCACCACGTCGAGCACGATCGCGGGGTCGGGATTGTCATAGTTGATGGTCGGCGGGATGACGCTTTCGCGCATCGTCATCAGTGAGAACGCCGCCTCGACGGCGCCCGCCGCCGACAGCGTGTGGCCGATCATCGATTTGTTCGACGAGACCGGCATCGAGCCGATCCGTTCGCCGAACACCGTCGACAGCGACAGATGCTCCATCTTGTCGTTTTCCGGCGTCGAGGTGCCGTGGGCGTTAACGTAGTCGATCTCGTCCTGGCTCAAGCCGGCATCGGCTAGCACAGCACGAACCGCCGCGATCGCCGGCGAAGCGTCCGGCTTCGAGCGGGTGCGGTGGAAATCGTCCGCCTTTTCGCCGCAGCCGCGCAGGATGCCAAGAATCGTGGCGCCGCGCGCGAGTGCGGTTTCCAGTGATTCCAGTACCAGCGCGCCCGAACCCTCGGCGAGGACAAAGCCGTCGCGGTCCTTGGAGAAAGGTTTTGACGCCTTTTCGGGAATGTCGTTGTGGGTCGACAGCGCGGACAGCAGCGAAAAGCGGATCAGCGCCTCGGCGGTCGCCGAACCGTCGGCGCCGATCGACAGCGCGCGGTCGCATTCGCCGCGGCGGATCGCCTCGACGCCGAGCTGGATGGCGGTGGCGCCGGAAGCGCAGGCGGTCGACAGCGTGATCGGCAGCCCGCGGGTGCCGAAACGGTCGGCAAGCCGGCCGGCGATCGAGCCGAACTGCGTGGTCTCGAAAAAGTCGAGTTCTTTCAATCCGCGCGCCACCCGCAGCAGCCGTTCGCCGCCGGAGTCCAAATCATTGGAATTGTAGAGCGCGAAGCGGTCGTGCCAGTCGAGTTCGACCGGCGGTGAAGCGAGGAAGAGAGGACCACCAAAATCACCGGAATCGAGGCCGGACTCGGCCACGGCCTCACGCGCGGCGGTTTCCGCCAGTTCATAGGTGAGATGGCTGGAGCCCTTCGAGCTCGACGGCAGGAAGTCGACCATGCCGGAGATGCGGGTGTTGAGATGATCGACCGGAAAACGGGTAATCGGGTGGATGCCCGACT
>NZ_RZRK01001137.1:0-1456 GCF_003997835.1 Mesorhizobium sp. M7A.F.Ca.CA.004.12.1.1 | reverse complement strand
CTCCAGCCCGGCGCGGTCGGCGATCTGAGCCGCCGTCACATTATCCTGCCAGCTCGCCGTCCAGCGTTCCGGAACGTCTGTGATAGCAAGGCCGCCATCGGCATTGGTCGAAAAGACGCCAAGCTTCAGTCTGTTCGGGCCGTGCAAAGGGTGTGGTTTGTTCATGTCGCGACCTCCCGGCGAGAGAGCACACGCTAGGCCCGCGCGGAGATATTTCAAGCCTGAAATAGCTTCGGGTCGCCATCGCTCGCGGGTATCGGTTCCAGCGGGCCGCATGGTGTCCGCCACGCAACCGACACCGCAGCTTTTTAAGCTTAAAACTTTCGCCTTGAAAAGCGCCGCACTTTGGATAAGCATTCCACAGTCGATGGCGATTGCCTTTGCCGGACGGGCTTGCCGGCCAGTCCATCGTGCAGACCAGTCCATCGTGCCGGCCAGTCCATCGTGGGTGCTCCGGGTGGGAGTCTCAGTTCTTGTCGTTCATACTGTCCCAGTCATCATCCAATGCGCGCCATGCCTTCGATGAAGTGCGCGCGCAGATCCGCGATCTGCAACAAAAAATGTCGCCAACCATGACCGCATTGGTCGCTGCCATGAATTGACGCCCTGCGGTGCGGGGCGGCAAAAAACCGTGCGGGAGCAACCCGCCCGATCAACAACAGAGGGAACACAAATGAGCTTCACACGTCGCAAATTGCTTCTTCTCGCCGCCGCCATCGGCATCGCCGCCGGCCCCGCCACCGCTTATGCCGCCGATGTGCTCAATGTCGGCGCCTACCCGACCAATCCACCCTTCGAGTACAAGAACGAGAGCGGCACTTTCGAAGGCTTTGAAGTCGACATCGTCAACGAAGCCGCCAAGCGCATCGGCATGACCACCGACATCGCCGACCTCGGCTTCCAGGCGCTGTTTGCCGCCACCACCTCGAAGCGCATCGATGTCGCCATCTCGTCGATCACCATCACGGCGGAGCGGCTGAAGTCACAGTCGTTCACCCAGCCCTATTACGATTCCGACATGGGCATCGCCACCAAGACCGACAGCGCGATCAAGGCCGAGGCCGACCTCAAGGGCAAGATCATCGGCGTGCTGTCCGGCTCGACCGGCGAAACCTGGGTCAAGGCGCATCAGGAAGCCGATGGCTTCAGCGACGTGAAGGGCTACGACACGCAGCAGAATCTGCTGCTCGACCTCAGCGCCGGCCGCGTCGATGCGGCCGTCAGCGACATTCCGGGCATGGAGTATTCCTTCACCAAGATGAAGGACCTGGTCGTCAAGGAGCGCATCAAGACCGGTGAGCAATACGGCCTGATGATGACCAAGGACCACCCGCTGCTGGGCAAGCTGAACGATGCGCTGAGCGCGATGAAGAAGGACGGCACCCTGGCCGCGATCCACAAGAAGTGGTTCGGCAGCGACGCGCCGGCCGACTCTTCGACCATGAAGGAAATGCCG
>NZ_RZRK01001136.1:0-1457 GCF_003997835.1 Mesorhizobium sp. M7A.F.Ca.CA.004.12.1.1 | reverse complement strand
GTCCAGACGCTGCAAATGGCGGTCATACCAGCGGGCCAGCAGCCGCGAACGCAGCCAGGTGACGAACGGGAAGAATTGACGGCTGGGGAGCGAGGCTGAGGGGAAAGCGGTTCGTGCGGCCATCGTCGTCTCCTTGATCTCACCTGAGAATAGTGATTATCTGACAAGAACGCTTCGATGAGGAACGAACTATGCGTGAAGGACCCGACATCGCCAGCATCGCCAGCCTGGTCGGCGACCCGGCACGGGCAAACATGCTGAATGCCCTGATGGGCGGCACGGCGCTGACGGCGAGCGAACTGGCGCTCGAGGCCGGCGTTTCGCTGCCGACCGCCAGCTCGCATCTGGGCAAACTGATGGAAGGTGGGCTGCTCACGGTGGCGAGCCAGGGCCGGCATCGCTATTACGGCCTCGCCGGACCGCAGGTGGCCGGCATGATCGAAGCCATCACAGGCGTCGCGGAAGCCGTCGGTCCAAAGCGTGTGCGCCCCGGTCCGCGCGATGGTGCCATGCGGGTGGCGCGCGTCTGCTACGATCACCTCGCCGGCGAGCAGGCGGTGGCGATGCTCGATCGGCTCGTCGCCAAGAACGTATTGGTCCGCGACGAACAGGAGATCAGGCTCGGGCCATCGGCGGCTTCGCATTTCGCGGCGATAGGCATCGACGTTTATACCAAGCCGCGCCGGCCGGTGTGCCGCGCCTGCCTCGACTGGAGCGTGCGCCGTTCGCACCTCGCCGGCACGCTGGGCGCCGCCATCCTCGAGAAGATCCTGGCCGAGAAATGGGCGCGCCGCGAGAAGGACAGCCGCGCGGTGATCTTCTCGCCGCCGGGTAGACAGGCGTTTGAGAGGGTGTTTCTGTCTTGAACGGGCGAAGCGTTAACCCCGCCTCAGAGCCTTGCCCTGCTTAAAGAAATCCGACCACGGATCGGCTTTCGCCAGCTGTTTCAGCGTAGTCTTGCCGCCGATCGGGAAAGCGTTCGGCGCCAAGCCGGCCTCGATCTCTGGCCAGGTCACCGGCATCGACACGGTGGCGCCCTTCTTGGCGCGTGACGAATAGGGCGCGACCGTCGTCGAGCCCCTGCCATTGCGCAGATAGTCGACGAAGATCTTTCCAGTGCGCGCTTTTTTCGACAGCGTCGCCGTGTAGCGGTCGGGGGCACCCTGCTCCAGCGCACGGGCAAAATCATGGGCGAAGGTTTTGACCTCATCCCAATCCGCCGCTGGTCTCAGCGGCACCATGACGTGAAAACCCTTGCCGCCCGAAGTCTTGACGAAATTCGGCAGCGACAGCTCGTCGAGCTTGCCCCTGATATCGAGTGCCGCCTCGCGGACCGCTTTCACGTCGATACCTTCATCGGGATCGAGATCGAAGATGATCTGGTCGGGCTTTTCGATCTCGTCGATCGTGCACCCCCAGATGTGGATCTCGACCACGCCATACTGGACCAGTGCGTC
>NZ_RZRK01001135.1:0-1461 GCF_003997835.1 Mesorhizobium sp. M7A.F.Ca.CA.004.12.1.1 | reverse complement strand
CACCGACTTCACGCCGGGGCAGCCGCCGTCGACGGAAACGATCAACACCTGGCTTTCGAGGCCGACAGCCTTGAGCGCCTGGTAGGCGCCGACAGCGGCAGGCTCGTTGATGGTGTGGATGACGTTGATGGTGTTGTCCTTCTGCAGGAGGTTCTCCATCGCCTTGCGGCCGCCCTCTTCGTTGCCGTTGGTGACGTCGTGGCCGACGATGCGGGGATCGTCCTCATCGCCGATCTTGTTGGGATCCTTCACGTCGATGCCGTAGCCCATCATGAAGCCCTGATCACGCAGCACGTCGACAGTCGGCTGCGAAGGCGTCAGGTCGAGGAAGCCGATCTTGGCGTCCTTGGCCTTGTCGCCGAGCGTGGCGGCTGCCCAGGCACCGATCAGCTTGCCGGCTTCGAGATTGTCCGTCGCAAAGGTCGCGTCGGCGGCGTCGATCGGATCGAGCGGCGTGTCGAGCGCGATCACCAGCAGGCCGGCGTCACGCGCCTTCTTCACGGTCGGCACGATGCCCTTGGTGTCGGATGCAGTGATCAGGATACCCTTGGCGCCGTCGGCGATGCAGCTCTCGATGGCCGCGACCTGGCTCTCGCTGTCGCCGTCGATCTTGCCGGCATAGGTCTTGAGGTCGACGCCGAGTTCCTTGGCCTTCGCGGTCGCGCCTTCCTTCATCTTGACGAAGAAGGGATTGGTGTCGGTCTTGGTGATCAGGCAGGCACCGACACCAGCCGCGGATGCGGACGACGCAAACGCCATCAGCCCCAGAGCCGCGGCGGCAAACACGGTCGATTTCAACAGTTTTGTATTGGTCACGATTTCCTCCCAGTGGATCCATCCGGATGCCGGCCAACCGGCACCTGCAGCGCGTCCAACGAAATTCTCCCAGCGTGGACGCTGCCTCAACAGACACCAGCACGAAGCCTCTGTCAATAATTAAATCACTCTTATTTATTATTGACAGCCTTGCTTCGTTCACCCATTCTGGCCCAAAAGCATTGAGGGGAAACGACGGGAGGAACAGGGTGGAAACGGCCATTGCGAGGCACGGTTCGCCCGAGGTGAATGACAGTCTCATTCACCGCGGCACCAACCAGAGCGGCATGCGCGACCACAATGAGCGGTTGGTGCTGTCGCTGGTGCGCCAGCACGGCAGCCTGGCAAAATCCGACATCGCCCGCATGACCGGCCTTTCGGCGCAGACGGTTTCGGTCATCATGCGCGAGTTGGAGGAAGAAAGCCTCCTGCTGCGCCAGGCGCCGTTGCGCGGCAAGATCGGCCAGCCTTCCATTCCGATGGCGCTCAATCCCGAAGGCGCTTTCTTCATTGGGCTGAAGATCGGCCGCCGCAGCGCCGAACTGGTGTTGATAGATTTCCTTGGCCATGTCCGTTCGATGCTGCAGCATTCCTATCGCTACCCGGCGCCGCGCGAGACGGTGGACTTCGTCAGCAACGGCATGC
>NZ_RZRK01001134.1:0-1461 GCF_003997835.1 Mesorhizobium sp. M7A.F.Ca.CA.004.12.1.1 | reverse complement strand
GTCATGGACTGGCTGATGTCGGGCATCGACCCCGATCATGCCGGCCTGGACCGGATTCCGACCAGCGTGGTTTCGATCGGAGATTTCGCCAGATGGCTCAAGCTGTCGCGGACCCACCTCGCCCGCAAGCTGCGCGCTGCCGAGGAACTCGGCAGCATCGGCTGGCTCGGCCAGCGCGGCCATTCGGTGATGTGGGTGTCGAACACCTTCTACCAGGAGTACATGACCGTCCAGGCCGCCAAGCTGGCCATTGTCGATGCGGCATTCGCCGCCTGTTTTCCAGTCCCGGAAGACCGCTGAGGGTCGGCGCGATCGACATCTGCCCGGACCGAGAACATTGTCTCCTGGCGATCATAACCTGTTATAGACAGGGCGCGTCTGGACACGGGCCGTGAAGGCTGAGAATGTGATCTGCGTCTTCGTGGCCGTAAGGCTGGATCGGAGCATGGGGGGAATGACGCAGACCTTTGACCATATTGCCGGTCACCCGGCATTGCATCGCTGTGTCCGTGCCCAGGCGCAGGCGATGATCCAGGCCTATGGGATGAACCCGAGGCTCGCCTCGATATTTGCCACCCAGCAGCGCTGGTTGATGGCGCATATCGGCCTTGCCCTGCATTTCAGACGGGAGCCCGATGATTACCGCAAGCAGTTGACGGCGGCGCGTTTCATCGACGTCATCCGGGAGAATTCCGTCGCCAGCCGCAACACCGCCGACGCCTTCCTCAAGGAGATGCTGCATTACAATTTCATCGAGCACCTGCCGGCAACACAGGACGGCCGCATCCGCCCCATTCAGCCAACGGTGAACACGCTGGAGACGGTTGCCGGCTGGATGATGGCGCACCTGCACACGCTGGACAGTCTCAACGGTGCGAACCGTCTGGCGACGTTTCTGGAGCGGCCCGATGCTCTCGCCAGGGTGCAGCCGCTGGTGGCCGACGGCCTGATCTCCTCCAGCCCCGTGCGCGAGCCCAGGCAGACCTTTTCGCTGTTCACCTGGCTCAACAATGGCGGCGTCGTCATGGACTGGCTGATATCGGGCGTCGATCCCGACCATGCCGGCCTCGCTGAAATACCGACCGGCGTCGTCTCGATCGGCGATTTCGCCAAATGGCTCAAGCTGTCGCGAACCCACCTGGCACGCAAACTGCGGGATGCTGAAGACCTCGGCAGCGTTGGCTGGCTTGGCCAGCGCGGCAATTCGGTGATGTGGGTGTCGGGCGATTTCTACCGGGAATACATGACCGCCCAGGCCGTCAAGCTGGCTATCATCGATGCCGCGTTCGTCAAGGCCTTCGACTCGCCGGCAGGCAGCTGACCGGTGCGGCATCCCCGGTGCGGGGATGCCCAAGCCGGCGAGCCTTTCAGTCGATATCGAATGACACGCCCTGGGCGAGCGGCAGCGCCTTGGAATAGTTCACCGTGTTGGTGGCGCGCCGCATATAGGCCTTCCATGCG
>NZ_RZRK01001133.1:0-1463 GCF_003997835.1 Mesorhizobium sp. M7A.F.Ca.CA.004.12.1.1 | reverse complement strand
CTCCTACGGCTGTCCTGTTAACCGCCCGCGGCGGGGGCGAATTTCCTCCGTCCCGCGCGCGACAATGTCCGCCATTGCGGGCGCGCGCGGGACTGCGGTTTATACGCCGTTTTTCCTTGTGCGCCGCCAACCGCCGGCGCGAACATCCCAACAGGACAGGTGGCCTCGACGCCTCGTCCTGCTGGCAAACGGTTCTTTCGGTGCCACCGGGCGGTCGCGACAAAATTTCTTCCGCGGCACCACCTCGCCATGCCATTGACTCTTTATTAGGAAGGGAACAAATGAGGAACATTCCGCCAGCATGTCGCGTTCAGGGGACAGATGAGTGCATCGACGCCAAACGCTGCTATTTCCGATCTGCGAGGTCGCATTGCGCGTCTCGAAGGCGGTAATGCGCGCAAAAGAGCGGTGCTCCCATTCGGAATCTCCTCGATCGACAGTCATCTGCCAGGCGGGGGTGTGGCGCTTGGCGCACTTCATGAAGTTGCCGGCGGCGGCAATGGAGCGATCGATGGCGCTGCAGCGTCGCTTTTTGCAGCCGGGATTGCAGCGAGGACGCAAGGCAAGGTGCTGTGGTGCGTGACGCGCCAGGATCTGTTTGCGCCGGCAATCGCACAGGTCGGACTGCATCCCGACCGGGTGATCTATGTTGAAGCCGGTGACGACAAATCCTTGCTCGCCTGCTTCGAGGAAGGTCTGCGGCATGTCGGTCTTGGAGCGGTGGTCGCGGAAGTGGCGCGCCTGTCCATGACTTCCTCGCGCCGGTTGCAACTGGCATCGGAAGGCTCCGGCGCGATGGGCATCGCCATCCGCCGCTGGCGCCGCCAGACCGAAGCCGCCGATTTCGGGCAGCCGACGGCGTCTGTCACCCGCTGGCGGGTTTCCGTGCTGCCGTCGCGACCGCTGCCTGTGCCCGGCGTTGGTCGGGCGCGATGGCAACTTGAACTGATCCGGTCTCGTGGAGGGGAAACACTCGATATCGAAGTGGAGGCTTGTGATGCCAAGGGTCGTCTCGCTATTCCTTCCAAGCTGGTCGACCGACCGGCTCAAAAGGAAATTGGGCGACGTCTCGCCGCCACCGGATAAGCCTTTGGTGCTGGTCGGGCGGCACGGTAATCGTCGCCTGGTGACTGCGGTGGATCGCGCGGCACTGGAAGCGGGCCTGCGCGTCGGAATGCCCGCGACCAAGGCACAGGCCCTCGTCCAGGGGCTGGCGGTCATGGATGCCGAACCTGAAGCAGACGCGCAGGCATTGGATCGGTTGGCCCTGTGGGCTTTGCGGCGGTACGCGCCGATTGTCGCAGCAGAACCTCCCGACGGATTGGTGATGGATACCACGGGCGCCGATCATCTTCATGGCGGTGAACGCTTGATGCTGGCCGATATGGTCGAACATCTCGGCAAGGTCGGCTTCTCGGCGCGCGCAGCCATAGCGGATAGCTGGGGTGCTGCTCATGCGGTGG
>NZ_RZRK01001132.1:0-1466 GCF_003997835.1 Mesorhizobium sp. M7A.F.Ca.CA.004.12.1.1 | reverse complement strand
GTGACGGTACCCTTGATCTTCTTGCCGATCGGGAACTTGGTGCCGATCTCGGACCACGGATCACTCTCGAGCTGCTTCATGCCGAGCGAGATGCGGTGGGTTTCCTGGTTGATGCGGATGATCTGCACCTTGACCGTCTGACCGATGTTGAGGATTTCGGTCGGATGGTTGACGCGGCGCCATGCCATGTCGGTGACATGCAGCAGGCCGTCGATGCCGCCGAGGTCGACGAACGCACCATAGTCGGTGATGTTCTTGACGACGCCTTCGACAACCTGGCCTTCTTCGAGGTTCTGCACGATTTCCGAACGCTGTTCGGCGCGGCTCTCTTCGAGCACGGTACGGCGCGACACCACGATGTTGCCGCGGCGACGATCCATCTTGAGGATCTCGAAGGGCTGCGGGTTGTGCATCAGCGGGGAGACGTCGCGGATCGGGCGGATATCGACCTGGCTGCGCGGCAGGAAGGCCACGGCGCCGTCGAGGTCGACAGTGAAGCCGCCCTTGACCTGGTTGAAGATGACGCCTTCGACGCGCTCACCCTTGGTGAACTTCTCTTCGAGACGAACCCAGCTCTCTTCGCGGCGGGCCTTCTCGCGGGAAAGCATCGCTTCGCCAAGCGCGTTTTCGATGCGCTCGACATAGACTTCGACGGTGTCACCGACCTTGAGGGTGGTGTCCTTGCCCTTGACGCCGAATTCCTTCAGCGGCACGCGGCCTTCGACCTTGAGGCCGACGTCGATGATGGCCATGTCCTTTTCGATCGCGGTGATCGTACCCTTGACGACCTGACCTTCGCCGGAATGGCCTGTGGTAAATGATTCTTCGAGCAGGCTCGCGAAATCATCGCGAGTGGGATTTGCAGCTGACATTGTTTCTCCTGGAGTGCCCCGCATCTAGAAGCGGGACGGGCGCCGTAGGTTAGCGTTGCGTTGGCCTGCCGGCGTTCCGGGCTACAAAAACCCTGGGCCGCTTTTTAAGCGGCAATTCCGGCGCATGAAGAATGCTGGCAGGCTGGTTCGTGCCCGATATGGGTATTTTCTTCGCCTCCGACAACGGAAATACGAGGGAAAACCCGGATCAGGCCTTGTCTCTCTTGGCTAGCACGTCGTCTATGATCGCCATGGCTGCAAGAAACGCGGCTTCTATAGCCATTTCGCTGGTATCAAGCAAGTGCGCGTCGACCGCCGGCTTCAACGGTGAGTCCGCTCGACCCATGTCGCGCTCGTCGCGGCGCACGATATCGGCGAGGATCTCGGTGAAATCAGCGGTCCCGCCGATGCTCTCGATCTCGGCCAACCGGCGCTGTGCCCGCACCTCGGCGCTGGCCGTCACATAGAGTTTGATGTCGGCGTCGGGGCAGACGACGGTGCCGATGTCGCGGCCGTCGAGCACGGCCCCGGGCGGCGTCTTGGCGAAGTCGCGTTGTTTCTCGACGAGGATGCGCCGCACCGTCGGGTACACGG
>NZ_RZRK01001131.1:0-1468 GCF_003997835.1 Mesorhizobium sp. M7A.F.Ca.CA.004.12.1.1 | reverse complement strand
CTGTGACAGTTTCGCCATCTCGCGCTTGTTGAGCAGCAGCTTGCGGCGCCGGCGCGGCTCATGGTTGAAGCGGTTGGCCTGCAGATATTCCGGCAGATAGGAATTGATCAGCCAGATCTCGCCGCCTTCGACCGAGGCATAGCTGTCCTGGATGTTGGCCTGGCCCTGGCGCAGCGACTTGACCTCGGTGCCGGTCAGCACCAGACCGGCCTCGACCGTGTCAAGCACCTCATAGGAAAACCGCGCCTTACGGTTTTCCGAAACGGTCTTGTTGTTGGGATCGGCTTTTCTGACCTGGTTCATGATGCTTAGAGTCCGTTTCGAAACTCGCTCCTGCGAGTCAGATGATGGTGTCATCGAGAACCGGAGCGGAGCGTACATATAGTACGTGAGCACCGGAAGCGCAGGTGACGCCTTCAGATGGCCGCAGGAGTAGAGTTTCCAAACGGGCTCGCTAATTAATCAAGCCGGCGTGCTTCATAGCCGCATCGATCTTGTCGGCAGTCGACTGTTCGATCGTCACCAGCGGCGAGCGCAGCACGTTTTCGACCTTGCCTAGCTTCGACAGCGCATATTTGGCGCCGGAAACGCCAGGCTCGATGAAGATCGCCTTGTGCAGCGGCAGCAGGCGATCCTGCAGATCCAGCGCCCTGACGCTGTCGCCGGCAAGCGTTGCCTCCTGGAATTCGGCGCAGAGCCGCGGCGCGACGTTCGACGTCACCGAAATACAGCCGACGCCGCCATGGGCGTTGAAGCCGAGCGCCGAAGCGTCCTCGCCCGAAAGCTGGATGAAATCCTTGCCGCACGTGGCGCGCTGCTCGGAGACCCGTTCGACCTTGCCGGTGGCATCCTTGACGCCGACAATATTCTTGAAGTCGTGCGCGAGCCGGCCCATCGTCTCCGGCATCATGTCGATGACCGAGCGCGGCGGGATATTGTAGATGATGATCGGCAGCTTGGTCGCCTTGGCGACCGCCGCGAAATGCTCGTAAAGACCGCGCTGTGTCGGCCTGTTGTAGTAGGGTGTGACGACGAGGGCGGCATCGGCGCCGGCCTTCTCGGCATACTGCACGAGGCCGACTGCTTCCTCGGTGTTGTTGGAGCCGGCGCCGGCGACGACCGGAACGCGGCCCTTGGCCACCTCGATACACACCTTGACGACCTGGCGGTGCTCGTCATGCGACAGCGTCGGCGACTCGCCGGTGGTGCCGACCGGCACCAGGCCCGTCGTGCCCTCTGAGAGTTGCCATTCGACGAACGCGCGAAAGGCTTTCTCGTCGAAACGCCCGCTCTTTTCGAACGGTGTCACGAGCGCAGTAAGCGAGCCTCTCAGCATATCGTCCAACTCCTTGGGACTTGTTTGTTCATGCATGCCGTTGCCCCAAAACCGGTATTCACTTTGGGGCGACATGCATCGGTGCTTTATCGTGCGCGCCTTCTAGCCGAAAGCGAAGCGGCGCACCATAGT
>NZ_RZRK01001130.1:0-1469 GCF_003997835.1 Mesorhizobium sp. M7A.F.Ca.CA.004.12.1.1 | reverse complement strand
CCCGGATGCCGGCGGCAAAGTCGGACAGCACCGAAAAGACCGGCTGCCCTCTCGCCTTCAAGGTTTCCACGACCGCTGTCAGGGTCGGATGGTCCGGACCGACAACGGCGATGGCCCTCGATTTCGCCGCCAGCCTGCGCATCTGCGAGGCGATCTCGTCGGGAGCCAGGGAACTGGCGAAATCGATGGTCGCAACGCCGCGGAAGCGCTGCGATCGCGAGATGGCCAGTTCGAGTTCCCGCGCGAAGTCGCCGTAGAAGGCATCATTGCCCCGCAGCAGCAGGAAGCCCAGCCGGTACTCCGGCAATTCCTGGCGCATGCGCTGCTTGATAAGGCCGGCGGCGTGGTAGCCGATATCGGTAGCGGTCTCGTAGACGCGGCGCGCTGTCTCTTCGCGCACCGGCAGCCGGTTGTTCAGCACACGGTCGACGGTGGCGACACTGACGCCCGAGATGCGCGCCAGATCTGATATTGTCGGCCGCTTCACCATGCTTGCCTCGTCGGGTTTGCTTGAGCCTTCGTACATCATCCTGATGGGAAATGATAGAAACTATCTTTGTGATGTTGAGTCCATCATCGGTCGGCGTTACTTTGACGCTCGAAACCAAAGGATTTCAGGACATTCGCTCTGGCGGATGCCTTTGCCGAGGGAGGCAATCATGTCCACTGCGCCGTCCCGGCGTGACTACAGCCTGATCGGCCGCGACGCCAAGCTCGCCGTCGAGACCGGCCTATCGGCGGCCGAGTGGTATCACACCGACGTGCCGCGCAAGCAGATGAAGGAGCTGATGCAGCGCTCCGACGGGCCCGCGATCCGCGATACGGCAATCTGGTTCGCCGCGCTGATCGTCAGCGGCGCCGGCGGTGCCTGGTTCTGGGGCAGTTGGTGGTGCGTGCCGTTCTTCTTCGTCTATGGCGTGCTCTACGGCTCCTCGACGGATTCACGCTGGCACGAATGCGGTCATGGCACCGCCTTCCGGACGCAGTGGATGAACGATGCGGTCTATCAGATCGCCTGCTTCATGATCATGCGCAATCCGGTGACCTGGCGCTGGAGCCACACCCGCCACCACACCGACACCGTCATCGTCGGCCGCGACCCGGAAATCTCGGTCATGCGGCCGCCTGATTTGGTTCGCGCCATGCTGGGCTTCGCTGGCGTGCTCGACGCCTGGCATGCGATGTCAGACATGCTGCGCAACGCCGCCGGCACCGTCAGCGCCGCCGAAAAGACCTTCATTCCCGAACAGGAACAGCCCAAAGCGATCCGCGTCGCCCGCATCTGGACGGCGATCTATGCCGCCACCGTAGGGCTGGCGCTCTATACCGGTTCGTTCCTGCCGCTGATGCTGGTCGGCCTGCCCAGGCTCTACGGCGCCTGGCATCACGTCATGGTCGGGTTGCTGCAGCATGGCGGCCTGGCCGACAATGTCACCGACCACAGGCTGAACAGCCGCACCGTCTACATG
>NZ_RZRK01000112.1:0-10846 GCF_003997835.1 Mesorhizobium sp. M7A.F.Ca.CA.004.12.1.1 | reverse complement strand
CGCCTCCATCTATGCGCTGACAAAATACGCCCAGGAACGCGCCGTGCTGATCTTCGGCGAGGCCTATGGCATCGATGCGGTCGCGCTGCGCCTGTTCAATGTCTTCGGCGCCGGCCAGGCGTTGTCGAATCCCTATACCGGCGTGCTGGCCAACTTCGCTTCGCGTCTCGCCAACGGCCAACGGCCAATGATCTTCGAGGATGGCGAACAGAAGCGCGATTTCGTCCATGTGCAGGACGTCGCCCGCGCCTTTCGCCTTGCTCTGCAGCAACGCCAGGCAAAGGGTCATGTCATCAACATCGGCAGCGGCCGCGCCTATGCGATCAGCGAAGTCGCGCGATTGCTGGCCGAGGCCATGGGGACACCGAATCGCTCGCCGGAACTGCTCGGCAAAGCCCGCTCCGGCGATATCCGCAACTGCTTCGCCGATATTTCCAAGGCCCGTGAGTTGCTCGGTTTCGAGCCGGTGCGGCAATTGGAGAATTCGCTCGGCGAGTTCGTTTCCTGGGTGCGTAACACGTCCGCCGTCGACCGCGGCGCCGACATGAAGCGCGAGCTCGAAGAACGCGGGTTGGTCTCATGAACACACGCAATCGACGCGACGCGCCGGTCGCCATCATCGGCGGCAGCGGCTTCATAGGATCGAACCTCGCCGACAGCCTGTTGTCGGATGGCGAGCCGGTACTGGTGATCGACAATCTCAGCCGTCCGGGCGTCGAGCAGAACCTTGAATGGCTGGCGCAAAAACACGGCGGTCGCCTCACGGTGGAGACGATCGACGTGCGGGACGCCAACGCCCTGGCGCCGGCTCTGATGAGTTCAAAGGCGATCTTCCATCTGGCCGCGCAAACCGCCGTCACCACAAGCCTGGTCCAGCCAGGCGAGGATTTCGACATCAACCTTCGGGGAACGTTCAACGTTCTGGAGGCGGCGCGACTGAGCGGTGAGCTTATCCCGGTGATCTTCGCCAGCACCAACAAAGTCTATGGCAGCCTGCCCGACGTCGCGGTCCGCGAGGACGGCGATCACTATGTGCCTTGCGACAGCGTCATCCAGGCGCACGGCATCGATGAGGCTCGGGGCCTGGACTTCTGCACGCCCTACGGTTGCTCCAAAGGCGCGGCGGATCAGTATGTGCTCGACTATGCCAAATCCTACGGCATGCCGACGGCGGTGCTGCGGATGAGCTGCATCTATGGACCGCGCCAGTTCGGAACCGAGGACCAGGGCTGGGTCGCACACTTCCTGCTCAGCGCGCTGACGGGACGCCCAATCACCATTTACGGCGACGGCAGGCAAGTGCGCGATATCCTGCATGTCTCCGATGCCGTCGCCGCCTACAGGGCCGTGCTCGATCGCATCGAGACCACCAAAGGCCAGGCATTCAATCTTGGCGGCGGCCCGGAAAATGCGGTCAGCCTGCGCAGGCTGTTGAGCGAGATCCGTAGCCTGACCGGCCATGAGCTTTCAATCCGCCACGATGGGGAACGCACGGGCGACCAGCCCTTCTTCGTCGCCGACACCCGCAAGATCAAAACCGCGCTTGGCTGGATGGCCCATGTTTCATGGCGCGAAGGCGTCCGCGACCTCGCCGACTGGCTGCAGCGCCATCGGCTCGAGCCTCGCCCTGAAGCCGTGAGGTACGTCGCATGAAAATCGCTTTGGTAAACCCATTCTGGACCTACGACGACAGCATCTATTTCGGCTGCCGCCAACCACATCTGCCGCTGGAACTCGGCTATTCGAAGGCCCTGCTCGAAGCCGCCGGACATGAGGTGCTGATGCTGGATGGGCAGTTGCAGAGGCTCGATAATTCCGGTCTCTGCGAGCGGGTGGCTGATTTCGCCCCGGCTATGACCGTCGTCAGTACCGCCCCGACCTATCTGTTCTGGCGCTGCGCACCGCCGGAATTGCGTGTGCCGGCCGATTTCCTCAACCGTCTCGCCGGGCGCGGTGGACGCACGGTCGCGGTCGGGCCGCACGGCTCGGCGACGCCGGCGCCGACCTTGCGCAAGCTCGGCGTCGACATCGTCGTGAGCGGCGAATGTGAAGAAGTCGTCGAGCAGCTTGCCCGGCGCGATGATTGGAGCGCCGTGCCCTCAACCGCTTATCTGCGGGATGCCAAGGTGGTTTCGAACGGAGGCGTCCACGCCAGCTCGTTTGTCGATCATCCGCCACTCGAATGGCCAGCGGACTGGATCGCAGCCCATTCGCACCACCATCACAGGTTCGATGACAATCAGGTGGGGTTCGGTGCGGAAGTCGAGGCATCGCGCGGCTGTCCCTATAACTGCAGTTTCTGCGCCAAGATCGATTTCCGTGATGCCTATCGCCGTCGAAACCATGAAGCGGTGGTGGCGGAGATCGATCGGCTGATTGCCCAAGGTGTCGGCTACATCTACTTCATCGACGAGATCTTCCTGCCGCAAAAAGCGTTGCTGGAAGCCTTGGTCGATCGCGACGTGAATTCGGCGTACAGACCCGCATCGATCTGTGGAAGCCCGAACTGCTGGAATTGCTGGGCGCCGCGGGCTGCGTCTCGATCGAGGCCGGCCTCGAAAGCCTGACCGTCGAAGGTCGGGCAATGCTGGCCAAGCGCTGCCGGCTGGGTACCGAGGAACTCGCCGCGCTGCTCGTCGATGCCAGACGTCACGTTCCATTCGTTCAGGCCAATCTGATCGGCGTGGTCGAGGATGATCCCGCCCTGGTCGAGCACTGGCGAACCCACCTGATCGACCACGGCGTATGGGCCAACGAACCTGTGCCGCTTTACCCGTATCCGAGTTCGCCCAGCTACCGCGAGCTTTGGGGCGAACCCGACGACCTTGCCTGGGAACGCGCCCATGACCACTACCTCGCATCTTTCCAGAAATTCAGTGACATCCAGGAGAGGCGGCCGCGACCGCTGGCGGAACTGGAGGCGACATGTTGCGGACACTGACGCCGCGCTCGCGGCGCATCCTGATGACCGTCGATGCCGTGGGCGGCGTATGGCGCTATGCCCTTGATCTGGCACGGGAACTTGTGAACGGCGGCGACAGTGTGGTGCTTGCCGGCCTCGGTCCACAACCGTCGAGGCAGCAGGCTGCGGAGGCGGAGGCTTTCACGACGCTGATCTGGTTGAGTACGCCGCCGGATTGGATGACCCGCAACGGCGGCGACCTCGACGCGCTGCCGCGGGAATTGCTTGCGCCCATGCGCGACCACGCCATCGACCTTGTTCATTTCAACGCACCAACGCAGGCGGCGGGATTCGATGCGCCGTGCCCAGCCGTGGTGGTCTCGCATTCCTGCGTGACGACATGGTTCCACGCCGTCAGGAAACAGGCAGTGGATGGCGCATGGGCCTGGCAGAAGGAGCGCAACAGGCGCGGCTTGGATCGGGCCGACGCTGTTATCGTGCCGAGCCGCAGCCATGCCGACATGCTTGAGACCTGCTATGGCCCGATCGCGCGTCTCAGTGTGGTCGGAAATAGTGCCAGTCCGGTGCCGAAGACCGAAAAGCGCCAACCGCTCGTCTTCGCCGCTGCCCGCTGGTGGGACGAGGGCAAGAATGCGGCGGTGATCGACCAGGCCGCGTCGCTGACGCAATGGCCCGTTTTTGCCGCCGGTTCGATGCACGGTCCCAACGGCGGGCGTACCAGCTTCAGCTATGCTGTTCCTCTGGGAGCACTGCCGTCTCACGAGGTGCGCTCCTTGATGGCGCGCGCCGGCATTTTCGTGTCGCCATCAATCTATGAGCCATTCGGTCTGGCCGCGCTGGAAGCTGCCATGTCGGCGACGCCCTTGGTGCTTTCCGACATCGCAACCTATCGCGAACTATGGGACGGGGCCGCGATGTTCTTTCACGCGCGCAATCCCCACGACCTCGCTGCCTGCCTCAATCGTCTCTCCAGCGATGTCGAACTCAGGCGGGAGCTCGGCCAGGCAGCCCTGCGACGAAGCCGCCGGTTTACACTGGCCAGGCAAGCGGCGGCCATGCGAGGCATCTACGACAAGGCGGCCCTGGCCATGGCGGGGCGCTGACCATGCGCTTTCTGTTCTACACCCACTCGGTCGTTTCCGACTGGAACCACGGCAATGCCCATTTCCTGCGCGGTATCATGCGGGAACTGGTCGCGCGCCGGCACCAGGCGGTCGCGCTGGAGCCGTCCGACGGCTGGAGCCGTTCGAACCTGCTGGCTGAGAAGGGATCCTTCGCCATCGAACGCTTCCGCAAGGATTTCCCAGAACTGATGCCGGTGACCTACGATGTCGGGTTCGATCACGAGGCCTGGATCGCTGAGGCCGACGTTGTGATCGTTCATGAGTGGACGGATCCGAAGCTTGTCGCACGTATCGGCCGTGCCCGGGCCGCTGGCGGCAACTTCATCCTTCTGTTTCATGACACCCACCACCGGGCGGTATCGGCGACCGAGGCAATCTCGGCGCTGCGGTTGGAGCACTATGACGGCGTTCTCGCCTTTGGCGAGGCCTTGCGCGAGAGCTATTTGCGCGCCGGCTGGGGCAAGCGCGTCTTCACCTGGCATGAAGCTGCGGACGATCGCCTGTTCAAGCCGCACCCGGAGATCCACCCCACGTCCGATCTGGTCTGGATTGGAAACTGGGGCGACGATGAACGAACCGCCGAACTCAAGGAGTTTCTAATCGAGCCGGTACACGATCTCGGTCTCGAGGCCACCGTGCACGGCGTACGCTACCCCAAGCCCGCACTTGCGGATCTGGCCACCGCCGGACTGCGCTATGACGGATGGATCGCCAATGCCGACGTGCCGAAGGCGTTCGCCGCGCATCGTGTCACCGTCCACATCCCGCGGCGCCCCTATCGTGAGGGTTTGCCTGGAATTCCGACGATCCGCATGTTCGAGGCACTCGCCTGCGGCATTCCGCTGATTTCAGCACCATGGTCCGATGTCGAGCAGCTGTTCAGGCCCGGCGTCGACTTCCTGTTCGCCCACAATGGCTCGCAAATGCGGCAACACCTGCGGGCGGTGTTGGCCGATGCGGATTTCGCGGCTTCCCTGGTGACTTCGGGTCTCGAGACCATCCGCTCGCGGCACACCTGCCAGCACCGCGTCGACGAGTTGTTCGGCGTGCTCACGGAATGCACAACCGAACATACCATCAACAAGACCACCGCAAAGGAAGCCGCCGCATGAAGATGGCATTCTATGGATCGAGCCTTTTGTCGTCCTACTGGAACGGTGCCGCGACCTACTATCGCGGCTTGCTGAAGGCGCTTGCCCAATTGGGCTACGAAATCACCTTCTATGAGCCCGACGTCTACGACCGGCAGAAGAACCGCGACATCGAGGCCCCTGACTGGTGCACAGTGGTCGTTTATGAAGCGACCCAGCACGCGTTGATGCAGGTCGCGGCACGCGCCGCCAGCGCCGACATCGTCGTCAAGGCGAGTGGCGTCGGTTTCGAGGACGAGGCGCTGCTGCGCGCCGTTCTCGACCATGCCCGCAGCGACGCGCTGGTGGTATTCTGGGACGTGGACGCTCCGGCAACCCTTGCCCAGCTGCGCGACGAACCGGACCATCCGCTCCATGGCGCCCTGCAAGAAATCGACCTTGTGCTGACCTATGGCGGCGGCGACCCCGTCGTCTGGGCCTACCGTGCCATGGGGGCGAACGAATGCGTGCCGATTTACAATGCGCTCGATCCCCAAACGCATCACCCGGTCGCCAGCAATGCGCGTTTCGCTTGCGATCTGGCGTTCCTCGGCAACCGGCTGCCGGATCGTGAGGCGCGTGTCGAAGCATTCTTCCTCGATCCCGCAAGCCAGCTGCCGAAACAGCGCTTTCTGCTCGGCGGATCGGGCTGGGGGGACAAGCCGCTTCCCGCCAATGTCGGCTGGCTCGGTCACGTTGGCACCCGCGATCATAATGCCTTCAACGTCACTCCCAAGGCCGTGCTGAACATCAGTCGCGACAGCATGGCCGTAAACGGTTTTTCACCGGCCACGCGTGTCTTCGAGGCGGCCGGCGCCGGTGCCTGCCTCATCACCGACGCATGGCTGGGCGTGGAACTGTTCCTGAAACCAGACGAGGAGATCCTGGTGGCACGGGACGGCGGCGATGTCGCCGAGATCATGCGCTCGCTGACCTCCAGTCGGGCGAAGGCAATCGGCCAGGCCGCACTTTGCCGCGTGCTGGCCGACCATACCTACGCGCTGCGGGCGGACGTGGCCGATGCCGTCTTCAAACGTCATTTCGAGCAGGGGACCGTGGAGGCAGCGGAATGACCAAGCAATTGGACATCGTCTTTCTCGGCCTGTCGCTGTCCTCGTCCTGGGGAAACGGCCACGCCACGACGTTTCGAGGCCTGCTGAAAGGTCTGCACGAACTCGGCCACCGCGTGACCTTTCTGGAGCGAGACGTGCCGTGGTACGCCAACCACCGCGATCTGCGAGATCCGGATTTCTGCGCCTTGCGCTACTACGAAACCACTGCGGAGTTGCAAAGCGACTACGCCCGGTGCCTGGAGCAGGCCGACATTGTCGTCATGGGCTCCTTCGTGCCGGAAGGGCGCGTGGTCATCGACATCGTCGCTTCATTTTGCAAAGGGCGCTTCTGCTTCTACGACATCGACACGCCGGTAACCGTGGCGCAGCTTTCAGCCGATGATTGCGATTACCTGAGCTGGCGGCAGATTCCGTATTTTGATGTCTACTTCTCGTTCACCGGCGGGCCGATGCTTGGCCGTCTGGTGGAGGAGTTCGGCGCGCGCCGCGCCGAACCGCTCTACTGCTCGGTCGACCCGGAACGGCACCACCGGACCGGCGATCCGATCCGCTGGGATCTCGGCTATCTCGGCACCTACAGTGCCGACCGGCAGGCAACGCTGAACGCGCTGCTGCTCGAACCAGCACGGCGTATGCCGGACCGCCGTTTCGTCGTAGCCGGCTCGCAATACCCATCCGACATCACCTGGCCGGACAATGTCGAACGCATCGAACATTTGCCGCCGGCCGATCATGCCGCGTTCTACAGCCGTCAGCGTTACACGCTGAACGTCACACGCAGTTCCATGATCGCTGCCGGATGGTCACCCAGTGTGCGCCTGTTCGAAGCGGCTGCTTGCGGCACGCCCATCATCAGCGATCGCTGGCCAGGGCTCGACAGCTTCTTTCCCGCATCGGCGATTCACAACGCCGGGGAAACGGACGATGTCATCGAAATCCTCTTCGGCGAGTCCGAGCGCACACGCCTCGCCATGGCCCGCCGGGCCCGCGAACGCGTCCTCGCATCCCACACCGGTGCGGCCAGAGCGCGCGAATTCGTGACGGCGTTGACACAGCCAAGGGCGGCGGCCCTCGATTTCGACATCGGAAGCGCAGCATGACCGGCATACAGGAGAAAACGACGATGCGACAAAAAAGAAACGCGCAAAGGGCAAAGGCAGTGCTTGTCGCCGGCGGTGCGGGATTCCTCGGTTCGCATCTTTGCGAAGCATTGCTCCGCGATGGCTGGCGCGTGATCTGCGCCGACAATTTCCTGACAGGGCGCATGGAAAACATCATCTCGATCATGGATCAGCCGGGTTTCCGATTGATCGAGCAGGACATCTGCCGGCCATTGGATCTCGGCGAGCCCGTGGATCGCATCTACAACCTGGCATGCGCTGCCTCGCCGCCGCGTTACCAGGCCGACCCGATACACACCACGCGAACCTGCGTGATCGGCACGCTCAACCTGCTCGAACTCGCTGTCCGATATGACGCGCGGCTGCTACAGGCCTCGACGAGCGAAGTGTATGGCGATCCGGAGCAACATCCCCAGAGGGAGGACTATGTTGGCCATGTGAACTGCACAGGCCCGCGCGCCTGCTACGACGAGGGCAAGCGCACTGCCGAAACGCTTTGCTTCGACTATCTTAGAGCCGGCAAAGCCGACGTGCGCGTCGCGCGCATCTTCAACACCTACGGTCCGAGAATGGATCCGGCGGATGGCCGCATCGTCTCAAACCTGATCATGCAGGCGTTAGAAAAACGTCCTCTGACGATCTTCGGCGACGGCTTGCAAACGCGGTCCTTCTGCTATGTCTCCGATCAGATCGATGGATTGAGGCGACTGATGGACATCGACCCCAATCCGGGCAAGCCGGTCAATCTGGGCAATCCCGGAGAATTCACCATCGTGCGACTGGCGGCGCTGGTGAAGGCGATGACCGGCACCAAATCGGATTTGAGATTTCTGCCGCTGCCGCAAGATGATCCTCGGCGCAGGCAGCCCGATATTTCGCGTGCAAAAGCGCTGCTCGGCTGGACACCGAAGGTGCCCCTCAACGAAGGGCTCAAGCTGACGATCGATTATTTCGCGGCGCTCGAAGGCAGTCGCATCGGCGATCAGATGACAGGCTTTGCCAAAAGAGCGAGGCCGGCATCCGGCGGGCTGCAGAACCTTCCGGCGTGATGCGAGACGGCCGCCGAATCTTTCCCGAGATCGCGCGGAACATCCGCCCAAGCTTGTGGTTTGGCGGGAGGAACCGATACGGAGGATCATCCTCATGCAACCCAAGCGACCCGCGAGGGATATCGACCAGATGGCCGAACGCGAGACGGCTGCCTATCTGCGGCGCGCCTCGATCACCTATCTCGAGTGCTGCGTCAGCTTGATGATGACGCATCTGCAGCGCGAGGAAGTGGCCGCTATTCTCGAGCAGGAAGCAGACATGCTGCGAAGGCTGGACTGATCGGAACGATCATATCAGGCATTCGTCCAGGAACCCTATCAGTCGCATCCTATATCGGTCTGCCGTCGCGGCGAGCCTTGCTTTTTCCCGGCCATTTTCGGATTGCGCAGCCGTGCTCCAGAGCCCGAGCTGGAATGCCAAATAGCACGGTTCGAAAAAGCCGATGTGGCCGTTGTCGATGGCAAGCTTCATTCCTTGGACCAGGGTCCTCACATCGCTGTCGGATAGCCCGTACTCGACACGGGCGCCGGCAATGTCCCACTCTATTGGCTGGCAGCCGATCAAATCGTGTGCCCGGCAATGGTCGACGGCATCTGTCTTGAGCACCCTGCCGTCGGCACGAACGAGAAACTCCCATGGTTGGAGCTTTCCATCGATTTCAACGCGCTGCAGCCCGCTCGCGGGGGCCTGTTTCGAGAGCCAACCGCGCAAGGCTGCCGCGCGTTTTTCGCCCAGGGCTTCCGACGTATTGGAAACAGCCATCTCCGCGAGTGCAAGCAATGATGCACCCGGTTCGCAAGTTCGAAGATTGAGCGCACGCCAGGCCAGGTAATTTGTGAACTCCGCGATCAGTCTTTCCATGGGTAGCGGCGCCTGATCCATCGTGGTGCCGTCAATCCACCGTTCAACCAGAAAGCCATGGCAAAGCGCGACAACTTGCGATCCGAACTCGGCTTCATGCAACATCGTCGCGGTTCGTTTCTTGCGCCGTCCGGTTTCGCCGAGACCCGCGAATTTGACGAGCCAGCGGTCACGCCCGGCGGACGCCAGGAATTTACGCCGCTCGGTACCGCGAGGGCTCGGCGGCCAGCGCCCTTCGTCGGCGTAGTGGGCGGCCCGCCACTCGCCGCCAGATAGCTCGGTCAGGCCTAATTCCGGCCTGCCGACCGCCTCGGCCACCCAATCGCGCAACGTGGGGATTTTCGAGCTTTCGGAGAAGGTGCATTCAAACGCCGTCGCCACATGCTTCGGACAGCGCGACCATGTCTCCCGAGCCTCCCGCGACGCTTCGATGCCCGGGCCGCCTGAATGGCTGGGAAACAGGTGAATGCGGTCCGTATCGATACCCAGTTCACGCAGCCACACGATAACGGCATGCATCGAACTGCCGGACAGGCCAGGACCCTCGTCGACAACGGCGAAACGCGCCGATGGATTGTTCATCCAAGTGGCGATCGACTGCGGATCGGCGTTGATATACCTGCGGAAGGGATGGCCGATCGGGCGAACGCTGAATGGTGCCGGCGCACCAATCGAGGCCGCCACCATAGCTGCCAGCCCGAGGCCGATGCTGCGGACGCCGATCACGCATGTGTTCGCATCGAGACCCGACTTCTGCGCCGCGTCCAAATAGCTTTCGGGATAAAGCGCATAGTGCGCATAACCCTCGGCAGAGCCGGTCACAACCTCGGCCTTGCAGTCGAGCCCGGCCAGCTGTTTGAGAAGTCCCGGATCGATGCCACCGCCGACGCCGAAACCGCTTTGCCACGACTTCGCCACCTCTGCCGCGAGTCCGACCAACAACTTGGCGCCTTGCTGTTGTCGCGGCGAAAAGATGTCGATGCCGCTGGTTTGGAAATCGACATCGGCAAGCGCCTGAACCAGCTCCGACACGCTGATGAATAGTCCGACCAATGCAGCATGGCGTTGGACGCCATGAGACATCCGATCCAGGCTTTCGGCCATTTCGTTTGCTGCTTCCCGAAGCTGCTCTGCGCTCTCGGTCTGCCTGTGGTCGCCGTAGACGATCATCGATCGGTTTTCCAATGTTGCCGTGCGGCAACGCATCGAATGCAGCTTCGATCCATGCAGTCTCGCGCAATTTTTCGATGGGCGGAGGAACATTCCGGCACGCTGATGGTTCGGCGCCAGGAACTTACCTTTGAACAACATAGGGTGGCGGTTTCGTGGGATCGAAAAAGGTTCGTGTTGGTATCGTTGGGGTCGGCAACTGCGCATCCTCCCTGGTGCAGGGCCTCTCGTTTTATCGTAACGCGAAAAGCAACGAACCAATCCCTGGGCTGATGCATGCCGACCTTGGCGGCTACCATGTCGACGACATCGAGATTGTCTGCGCATTCGATGTCGCCAGGAGCAAGGTTGGCCGCGACGTCGCGGAAGCGATCTATGCCGCCCCGAACAACAC
>NZ_RZRK01001129.1:0-1469 GCF_003997835.1 Mesorhizobium sp. M7A.F.Ca.CA.004.12.1.1 | reverse complement strand
GCGCTTGTGGCGGCTGGGATCGGTGGGTTGCCTGGGATCGACCCAGCTGATGAGATCGTCGCCGGTGGCGTTCAGGCGCAAGGCGGCATCAACGGCGAAGTCGGCGGTCAGCGGCATGCCGAATTCATGATCCGGCCGGCCGGCGAGTTCGATATATTCGGGTGAGCCGGCCAACATGTTGAAATCGCCCATACCGACAAAGGCTTCGGGATGCGGCAATTCCGGCAGGCCGATCTCGGCGACGCCGGACAGCGCGCCGCCTTCGAGCGCGTAGTTCAGCATGCGTTGGCGCAGGAACTGGATCTGGCTGGCGCGTTCGACGGGGCTGCGGTGATCGAGATGGATGGAATAGAAGCGGATGAAACCAAGCGGCGTCTCGATCAGCGCTTCCAGCGCGCCACGCTGGAAGTTCATCATCTCAAAGCTGCGGCTGCGCGGCAAAAGCAGGTTGCGCGACAGATGAATAGGCGTTTTCGACAGCACCATGTTGCCGAGCTGGAAGGTTTTCGTGATGGCGCGGCCATTGTCGATGTGCGAACCGATATTGGCCTCGAAATTGCTGCCATAGACGGCGAAGTAGTCGGGCAGCGCCTCGCCGATCTCGGCGACCATGTCGCGGCCGCCGTTCCTGGGATTGTTGCGGGTCACCTCCTGCAGAGCGATCACATCGGCGCCGCGTACAGCATCAGCGATGCGTCCGACATCGTACTGCCCGTCGAGGCCGATGCCGTACTGGATATTGTAGGTTACAAGCTTCATTCCGGCATCTCTCCGGCCGATCCCGCGCGGCCATTGTCACAAAACGGCCTCGCCCTTCGCCGCGCCTTGGTTTAGAGCAAGGGCCAAGGTTTAGAGCAATGCCGCAAGGCCACTAGTAGAAACTGTACAATCCCATGAAATTTCTCGATCAAGCCAAGGTCTACATCCGCTCCGGTGACGGTGGCGCTGGTTCGGTGTCGTTCCGGCGCGAAAAGTTCATCGAGTTCGGCGGGCCGGACGGCGGTGATGGCGGCCGTGGCGGCGATGTCTGGCTGGAGGCCGTCGACGGGTTGAACACGCTGATAGACTACCGCTACCAGCAGCATTTCAAGGCCAAGACCGGCGTCCACGGCATGGGCCGCAACATGACCGGCGCCAAGGGCGCCGATGTCACGCTGAAAGTGCCGGCGGGAACGCAGGTGTTCGAAGAAGACAACGAGACGCTGATCTGCGACCTGACCGTGGTCGGCCAGCGCTTTCTGCTCGCCAAGGGCGGCAATGGTGGCTTCGGCAACCAGCATTTCAAGACCTCGACCAACCAGGCGCCGCGCCGCGCCAACCCCGGCCTGCCGGGGCAGGAGCTCAACATCTGGCTGCGGCTGAAGCTGATCGCCGATGCCGGACTGGTCGGGCTGCCGAATGCCGGCAAGTCGACATTCCTGGCCGCCGTCACCGCGGCCAAGCCGAAGATCGCCGACTATCCGTTCACG
>NZ_RZRK01001128.1:0-1470 GCF_003997835.1 Mesorhizobium sp. M7A.F.Ca.CA.004.12.1.1 | reverse complement strand
AAGCGTGAGCCCGGCTCTGGCTGTTCGGCGATCGGCGGCGTTACCCGTGGCCATGCGGTGCTCGGCACCAGCGACGCCTGCATCGCCATGTATCCGGGCGACCTCGCCGTGGCGCTGGTCGCCTTCGATGCGATCGTGCATCTGGGCGAGCGCCAGATCCCGGTCGACGACTTTTTCCTGCTGCCCGGCAACACGCCGGAAAAAGAACATGCGATCGAACCGGGCGAGATGATCACCGCCATCGAGATCCCCGGCTCGGCCGCTACCCGGCGTTCGACCTACCTGAAGATCCGCGACCGGCAGTCCTACGAGTTCGCCGCGGCCAGTGCGGCGGTCGGCATCGAATTCGAGGCTGACGGCCGAACGATCCGCGATTTGCACGTGGCGCTCGGCGGCGTCGCGACCAAGCCGTGGCGTGCGCGGGCCGTGGAAGACGCGCTGAAGGGCAAGGTATTGGAGCCGGACGCGGTCCGCGCCGCCAGCCTGCTCGCCGTCGAAGGTGCCGTCGACCATGGCGCCAACCACTACAAGGTCGAACTGGCGCCGCGCGTCGTCGCCCGCGCCATCCTCAAATTGGGAGAGACGGCATGACCGTTCACAACATCAGGCATGGTGATGCGTCCGACGGCGCTTTTGCCGAAGCCGTCGGCGGCCGGCTGTCGCGCGTCGACGGCCCGGCCAAGATCAGTGGTGCGGCGAAATACGCCGTCGAGCAGCAGCTCGAAGGCCTCGCCTACGCCGTGCTGGTCGAGAGCACGATTGCATCCGGCAAGGTGCGCGCGATCGACACCAAGGCGGCCGAGGCGGCGCCCGGCGTACTGCAGGTGCTGACGCCGGACACCATCATCAGCCTGAAAACCGCGGCGGACTGGTTCGGCACGCCGCCGCCCGACAAACCCTATTGCCCGCTCGCGCGCGACATCACCTTTTCGGGCCAGCATGTCGCCGCTGTCGTCGCCGAGACCTTCGAACAGGCGGTCGCGGCGGCGGCCCTGGTCAAGGTCAGCTATGACGAGACGCCTTCCATCGTCGACCTCAGCGACGGCAAGGCCGGCGACGGCATCCCGATCGACGCCATGACCAAGGAATGGGGCGATGCGCAAGGTGCGTTCGCCTCGGCACCGGTCCGCATCTGCGCCGCCTACAACACGCCGCGCGAATACCAGGCGCCGATGGAGCCGCATGGCCTGATCGCCCGCTGGGAGGGCGACAAGCTCACCGTGTGGGAGCCGAGCCAATGGCTGGACGGGATGGCCCGCACCTATGCCGAATGGTTCGACGTGCCGTTCGAGAATGTGCGGCTGGTCTCGCCCTATATTGGCGGCGGCTTCGGCTCCAAGGCGCTGGCGCTGAGCCATGGCGCGGTGGCCGCATGTGCCGCCAAAATGCTCGGCCGGCCGGTGCGCCTGGTGATGACGCGGCCGCAGACCTTTACCGGCTATGGTGGCCGCGCCGCGACGCGCCAGACGG
>NZ_RZRK01001127.1:0-1471 GCF_003997835.1 Mesorhizobium sp. M7A.F.Ca.CA.004.12.1.1 | reverse complement strand
TTTATGAACAGATCCCGGGCAGCAGCGAGAGAGGTCGCGCCCGTCGGTTCACAGAAAAGACCGGCTTTGTGCGCCAAGTCGATCATCGCCGCGCGAATATCCGCATCTCCGACGGCGTAAGCAACGCCCTTGCTCGCGCGGACAAGCGAAAGCGTCAGGCTGCCTTCCTCGGGATAGCCCAGCAACGGGTCCGAAATGCCCGAAGCGATCGTCTTGGGGCTCTCCCAGCTATCAACCTCGATTTTTCCGTCCTCGAAGGCCCTTGCTATCGGAGCACAGCCGTCAGACTGCGCCGCGATCAGGCGAGGCACTTTGCCAGCCCTATCCATGAAGCCCTGAAAGACGCCTTTAACCAACGGTCCGGAACTTGTCGGGATGGCGATCCAATCGGGTCCGACGCCTTCCATCTGCTCATGGAGTTCCTGCCCGATCAGCCGCAAGGCATCTACGCCATAAGGATTCAGATAGGTCGTCGTCAGGTTTGCATAGCCGGTCTCGGCGCAACGTAGTCTGGCATGTTCAAACGCGTTTCCGTAATGGCCGGGCACTTGCTCAAGCATGGCGCCATAGGCGAGAATCTGCGCCAGCTTGCCACGCGGCGTCGTATCCGGGCAGACGATGATGGCGGGAATTCCGACATTCGCGGCATAGCAAGCGGCAGCGGCACCGGCGTTGCCGCTCGACGCACTGACGATCCCCTTCGCTCCAAGCGCGATCGCCTGGCTCAATGCCGCTGCCACAAGGCGGTCCTTGAAGGAGCCGGATGGATTGCGGGTTTCGTCCTTGACGAGCAACCGGCCTCTGAAGCCGACGTGGAGGAGATCGGATCTGAGTTCTCGAAGCGGCGTGCCGCCTTCTCCAAGAGTAATATCATCTGCGACGAAGTCAGCTCTGAGCCAGCCGCGCCCTTCCGGTTTTTGACGCGTGACCTCCAGTATGCCGCCGCAATCGGGACAACGGTAGACCAGGGTCGGCGGCCGGGTGGCATTGCAAGCGATGCAGCGCAGCCTCAGTTGCCGGGACGGGGTTTCGGCCCCCGGAAGAACCGCGAGCGTCATTGCATCATTCCGCGCGCTGCGACAGGGAAGACGCATTCGACCCGTTTGCCGCGCATGCCGACATACCAGTCATAGCGGTCGACCGTTGGATCGCAATGGCCGGGAACGAGACGCAGCGTTTCTCCGATGGCAAGGCTTCCGGGATCCGAACGCAGGATGAGCGAACCGTGCTCGTCGGATGCGCCGGCATAGTCGATATCCTGCCTGGCGTGAATGAGAGGAAGTCCGCTGTCGATAGCAATCCCCTTGTGGCCGCAGTCCAGAACCGCGATGCCGTGACGGGCCGCACTCATGACGGTGCTCAGCACGAACAGCGATTGTTCGAAATCGGGAGCGGGACGATTTCGTGCATAGTCGGCATCCATGAACACATAGGAGCCGGCCTGGAGCTCGTTGTAGACGCCGCTGGCTGC
>NZ_RZRK01001126.1:0-1472 GCF_003997835.1 Mesorhizobium sp. M7A.F.Ca.CA.004.12.1.1 | reverse complement strand
GCGCGTGCTTGCCGCCGAAAGCCGCGACATGCGCATGAATGCTGCCGAGAAGAAGGCCGCCGCCCTGCCGCCAAAGCTCACAGTGCCGATGATCCTGTTTTTCCTGCCGGTGCTCTTCGCCATCATCCTGGGTCCCGCCGGCATTCAGGTCAGCCAGCGCGGTATCTTCGGCGATCATCCGGCGCCGGCAACAAACGCCCAGTAGCGGCAAGGCAAATTCCTGCATTCCCTCAAACGAAGAAGCCGCGCATGCAGCGCGGCTTCTTCGTTGGGCATCGGGATTGTGGTCTCAGTTGGTCGCGGATTTCGGCTTGTCCTGGTCCTTGAGCTGGCTCCAGGCATTCTGCTGGGCCAGCATCTGCCTGAGATAGGCGACGTTTGCCTGCGCCTGTTCGGGCGAGAGCTCCTGCGAGGCGATCTTCTCGGCCTCGTCGAACCGGCCTTGCAGGCCGACGACCAGTGCCAGGTTCTGGCGGACGCGGCTGTCCGCATTCGGCTGCTGCGCGGCCGAGCGCATATAGGTTTCGGCGGTGCGCAGGTCACCTTCCAGCACATACGACATGCCAAGATTGGAGAGCACGGAAGGCTCGTTCGGCTTAAGGTCGAGCGCCTTGCGGTAAAGCTGGCGCGCATCGTCCTTCTGGCCGGTCTGGTCGAGGATGGCCGCTTCGGCCGACACCAGCTTCCAGTCGGGATATTCCGGTGTTTGAGCGCGGCGCACGGCGTCGAGCGCCGCCTCGAACTGGCCATTGGCGGCCAGCGCCTTGCCATAGGAGGCAAGCACGTCACGATCCTTGGGCAAAGCGATGGCGAGTTTGCGCATCACAGCCAGCGACTGGTCGGCGTCGCCATCCATCTGCAACGCCGCCGCATAGTTCGTCGCCATCCGCTTGTCGTTGGGGTTCTTCGCGTAGGATTGGCCAAGTGCACCGGTGGCATTGTGCAGTTCGCCGGCCGACATGCTTTCAAGCGGTTTGCCGCTGGTGCGTGCGATAGAGCCGGTGGAGAGCTTGTCGGTTCCGCAGCCGGCGACGCCGGCCGCCAGCGCCAGCACAAGGGCCGTGGTGATGAGCCGTTTTCCCCTGGCATTGATCCTGCGGTTGGTCGGCATGGCCACCTAAGCCTCCATTCGTGCGCGGCCATTGCGTGGCCGTCTTCCCTCCCGCAGAAATATTCTGTTAACCCTAACGGACGGTTAAGAACGGCGACTCACACGGAGAACATCGCATGCCTGTCGAACTCGTCGGGAAGACATTGCCGGGCGCGCTGCCGGTCCATCTGATCGCCAGGGACGGTCTGGACGCGGCCGGCCTTGCGCCGGCCGCTGTCGCCTGGGCCAGGGCCAACGGCTTTTCCGGCGAGGCAGGCAGGACGCTGGTCGTGCCCGGCGAAAACGGGGCGCTCGGCGGCGCCTTGTTTGGTATCGGCGATGGCGAAGGCGCGCTCGCCTTTGGCGCGCTGGCGAAAGCCTT
>NZ_RZRK01001125.1:0-1475 GCF_003997835.1 Mesorhizobium sp. M7A.F.Ca.CA.004.12.1.1 | reverse complement strand
CCCCTGTTCCACCCCCGACCCCGGTCGCCGAACATCACATAACCAGCATCCGTCACCGCCAGCGTGTCCTCCAGCTTGATGAAGCCGCGCGTCGGGTGGAGCATGGTCGTCTCCACCGATAGCACCATGTTCTTCTCCAGCGGCTTTGCCGCATAGGTGCCTTCATAGGTCACCGGGTGGTTGGTCATCAGGAACGGCGCCTCGTGCGTGATCAGGCCCATGCCATGGGCGAAGAAATCCGTGTAGGCCGCGACCTTCGAAGCCTTCAGCACGCCCTCGGCATGGGAAATCATGTCGCCGCCCAGCGTGCCCGCTTTGACTTTTGAGAAGGCCGCCTGCTGCACCGTCTCGACCTCGGCCAGCAGATCTTCCAGTTCGGCATCCGGTTCCCCGAGAATGCCCATCCGGCAGAGGTCGCCGATATAGCCGTGAAAGTTGCCGCCGGAATCGATTGACAGCACCTCGCCTTTTTTCCACGCCTGCGGCGAGGCGGCGCGGTTGTGGCTGGAGCCCAGCGTCAGCAGGCAATATTCGAAATGGATGCCGCGATTGGTTTCCTCGCGCCGCAGCTGTTCGATGATCTCGCCCTTGGTCGTGCCTTCGCGCGCCCAGGCTATGGTCGCCAGCATGGAATCGGTGATCAGTTCAGAGGCCGTGCGCAGCTTCTCCAGTTCGGCATCGGTCTTGATGGCGCGCATGCGCTCCAGCATGTCGGTCGCATCGATCAGCCTGGCGTCCGGCAACGCCTTGCGGATCAGCGTATAGGCGTCCGACGGCAGGAAGCCGGGCTCGATGCCGATGCGCGCGCCCGCCTTGCCGATCTTCTGCAGATGCTCGACCGCAAGGTTGGCGGCGTCGAGCGTGCCCCAGCAGGCGGCGTGCAGCGTCGGCGTCCAGAACGGGTTGTTCTGATGCTCGCCGCCCTCCATGCGGTTGCCGATATAGGCGGCATGGTCCGGCCCGCCTTTCTCGTACACGACAATCGGCAGGTAACGGCTGTGGCCGATCGCATCCATGGCGGCGAAGAAGATGAACTTGTAGCCGCCCAGCAGATATTGCGTGTTGTGCTTGGAGGTGGCGAGCAGCACATCGATGCCGGCCTCCTCCATCAGCCGGTCGACCCTTGCCTGGTCGAACGGGATATTGCCGACCGCATTCTTGCCCGGAGCAATGTTCATCTCTCTCTCCCTGAATAGCCGGATCGCCGCTGTTCCGCTCCCGATCCCTTGGCAGCGGTCAAATCTGCACCACTTTGCCCGTTCTGGTCCAGCCAGAAACAGATGAAATGTCGCCTCTCTATGACTCCGCGCTGTCATTCGTCGCATATTCAACCAATCTGGTCCTACCAGAATGATCAAATTGAGCCACGCCCTCCAAACTGGTCCAGCGGACGAAAATTTCAAAGCCAAGCGAGGATGCGCCAATTCCGTCTCTGGCGAAACCCTCGGCAAGGCTCATAATCGCCGCCGCAAGGA
>NZ_RZRK01001124.1:0-1488 GCF_003997835.1 Mesorhizobium sp. M7A.F.Ca.CA.004.12.1.1 | reverse complement strand
GCCGATCAGATCGGCGAGGCGCGCCTCGATGTTCATGTGGATGTCTTCGAGCCGTGTCGAAAACTCGAAGCTGCCGGCCTCGATCTCTTTCAGGATCGTGTTCAGCCCGTCAGCGATTTTTTCTTGGTCGGCCGCCGAAATAATGCCCGTTTGCGCCAGCATCTCGCTATGGGCGATCGAGCCTTTGATGTCCTGCGCATAGAGTTTGCGGTCGAAGGAGATAGACGCGTTGATCGCTTCCATGATCGCGGCCGGACCCGAGGCAAAACGTCCGCCCCACATCTGGTTGCTGGTTTTCTTGTCGCTCATGGCTATAACCCGTGCTTCGGAGCAGTTTTGAGAAAATGGCAGACGGTAGTAGATTCTTCCCGGCCCCGCGCCTGATCCTCGCCGCCTTGGTGGCGGGCGCGCTGGCGGGCGCGGTCGCGGTATATGTCAGCGAGAGCCGGTCTGGCAACAATGCACCGGCACAAGCTGCCATGGGTGACAGCAGGGACGACGTGACCTGCGCGGCCAAGAGCGACCGCGCCAAGAAAGTCGTGGCGTCGGCCACCGGTGAGGTTGCGGCACTTTTGCCGGCCGATCCGCCTCAATCCCTGAAGAGCCTTGCCTTCAATGGTCCGGACGGCAAGCCGATGACGCTTGCCGATCATGCCGGCAAGACGGTGCTGCTCAATCTGTGGGCGACATGGTGCGCGCCGTGCCGTGCCGAAATGCCGGCGCTCGATGCGCTGCAGAAGGAAAAGGGCAGCGACTCCTTTGAAGTGGTCGCCGTCAACGTCGATGCCGGCGACGATGTGAAGCCGAAGAAGTTCCTCAGCGATACCGGCGTCGCGACGCTCGGCTATTACCGGGATTCGACGATGACGCTGTTCAACGACCTCAAGAAGCGCGGCTTGGCGCTAGGCCTTCCCGTCACCATGCTGATCGACGGCGAGGGCTGCCTGATCGCCCACATGAACGGCCCGGCCGAATGGTCGGGGCCGGACGCCAGGCGGCTGGTCGAGACGGCACTCAAGCCCGAGAGCCTGTAGTCTAGCGTGTGGCTAGCGCGGGTGCGGGCGCGAAGGCCAGAACGCTTCTGTCGCGCAGGCTGGCGGGTTTGCTGCCGACAGCGGGTGCGACGACGCCGGTCAGATCGCCGAATTCCTCGATGAGAGCCGGCTTGCCGATATAGTAGCCCTGGCCGATCTCGCAGGCTTCGGCGTCCAGGAACTTCAGTTCGCCGAGCGTCTCGACACCCTCCGCCAGAACCGGCAGGCCGAGCCCGCGTCCAAGTCCCAGGACGGCGCGCACGATCGCCGCGACCTGGCCGTTCTTGTCGACGGACTTGATGAATGAGCCATCGATCTTGATCTTGTCGAAGGGAAAGGCGCGAAGGTTGGAGAGCGAGGAATAGCCGGTTCCAAAATCGTCCATGGCGACGCGCACGCCCAGCGCCTTGACCTGCCGCAAGGTGGCCAATGCCCGCGGCATGTCCTTGACAAG
>NZ_RZRK01001123.1:0-1489 GCF_003997835.1 Mesorhizobium sp. M7A.F.Ca.CA.004.12.1.1 | reverse complement strand
CCTGTAACGACACCGACCTGATCGTCAGCCTCGACCTGGCCGAAGCGGTAGCGCTGCACACCAAGGTAATCGGAGAGGTTCTCCGCCGTGATGCTCACCGTCTTCTTCTTCGTCTTCAGGATCTCGGTCACCGCCTTGCGCCCGAGCTTCATCAGCTCGCGCTCCAGGCTCCTGACGCCCGCTTCGCGGGTGTAGGTCTGGACGATGGCGCGGATCGCGTCCTCACCGACGGAAAACTCCTTCGGCTGCAGCGCGTGATCGCGGATCACCTTCGGCATCAGGTGCCGCTTGGCGATCTCGATCTTCTCGTCCTCGGTGTAGCCGGCGATACGGATGATCTCCATGCGGTCCATCAAGGGCGCCGGGATGTTCAGCGTGTTCGCCGTCGTCACGAACATGACGCTCGACAGGTCGTATTCGACCTCGAGGTAATGGTCCATGAACGTCGAGTTCTGTTCCGGATCGAGGACCTCGAGCAACGCCGATGACGGATCGCCACGGAAGTCCTGGCCCATCTTGTCGATCTCGTCGAGCAGGAAGAGCGGGTTGGACTTCTTGGCCTTCTTCATCGACTGGATGACCTTGCCGGGCATCGAGCCGATATAGGTGCGGCGGTGGCCACGGATCTCGGCCTCGTCACGCACGCCGCCGAGCGCCATGCGGATGAATTCGCGACCGGTCGCCTTGGCGATCGACTTGCCGAGCGAGGTCTTGCCGACGCCGGGAGGGCCGACGAGGCACAGGATCGGCCCCTTCAGCTTCTTCTGGCGGCTTTGCACGGCGAGATACTCGACAATGCGCTCCTTGACCTTGTCGAGGCCGAAATGATCAGTGTCGAGCACGTTCTGCGCGAACGCCAGGTCCTGCTTGACCTTGGAGTTCTTGCCCCACGGAATCGACAGGATCCAGTCGAGATAGTTGCGCACGACGGTCGATTCAGCCGACATCGGCGACATCGTCCGGAGCTTCTTCAACTCGGCTTCCGCCTTTTCGCGGGCCTCCTTGGAGAGCTTGGTCTTCTTGATGCGCGCCTCGATCTCGGCGGCCTCGTCGCGGCCGTCCTCGCCTTCGCCGAGTTCCTTCTGGATCGCCTTCATCTGCTCGTTGAGGTAGTATTCGCGCTGCGTCTTCTCCATCTGGCGCTTGACGCGCGAGCGGATGCGCTTCTCCACCTGCAGGACGGAGATTTCGGCTTCCATGAAGCCCATAGCCTTTTCCAGCCGCTCCTTGACCGAGAGCGTGGCCAGCATTTCCTGCTTCTCAGGGATTTTGATGGCGAGATGCGAGGCGACCGTGTCGGCGAGCTTGGAATAGTCGTCGATCTGGCTGGCTGCACCCACCACTTCGGGCGAGATCTTCTTGTTCAGCTTGACGTAGTTCTCGAAGTCGGTGACGACCGAACGCGCCAGCGCCTCAACCTCGACCTCTTCCTCGTCCGGCTCGACCAGCGCCGCGGCGCGGGCCTCGTGGAAGTCGGGATGGTCGGTGA
>NZ_RZRK01001122.1:0-1492 GCF_003997835.1 Mesorhizobium sp. M7A.F.Ca.CA.004.12.1.1 | reverse complement strand
GCCATGAGGACATCGAAGCGTTCCTGGCGCGCGGGCCGCAGGTTGCCAGGACATCCGGCCTCGCCCGCAACGATGCGATCCAGGATATCAAGGTGGTCGGCTTGCGGCGCAAGATCGCCGAGAAGATGTCGCTGTCGAAATCGCGCATCCCGCACATCACCTATGTCGAGGAGATCGATGTCACCGCGCTGGAGGAATTGCGCGCCGCGCTCAACAAGGAGAAGCGCCCAGGTAGGGGTGGCGTGGAGCGGCCGAAGCTGACGCTGCTGCCGTTCCTGATGCGGGCCATGGTCAAGGCGATCGCGGACCAGCCCAACCTCAATTCGCTGTTCGACGACGAGGCCGGCATCATCCACCAGCATGGCGGCATCCATATCGGCATCGCCGCGCAGACGCCGTCGGGGCTGGTAGTGCCTGTGGTCAAACATGCCGAGGCGCGCGACATCTGGGAGTGCGGCGCAGAAATCATCAGGCTGGCCGAGGCGGCCAAGTCCGGCACGGCGACACGCGACGAGCTGTCCGGCTCGACCATCACCATCACCTCGCTCGGCGCCATGGGCGGCGTGGCGACGACGCCGGTCATCAACCATCCGGAAGTGGCGATCATCGGCGTCAACAAGATGATGGTGCGGCCGGTGTGGGACGGCACCCAGTTCATCCCGCGCAAGATGATGAATTTATCGTCAAGCTTCGACCATCGGGTGATCGATGGGTGGGATGCGGCGGTGTTCATCCAGCGGATCAAGACGCTGCTGGAAACGCCGGCGCTGATCTTTGTGGATTGAGGTGATGAGGCCGATGTCGAAGCTTGAGACGGACCTTCGGAAGTTACCGGCGTTGGAATGTGGGCTCCCCCTTCTCCCCTTGTGGGAGAAGGTGTCGCCGAAGGCGACGGATGAGGGGTGTTCCAGGGAACGCCAACGCCTCACTCCGCTGGAACACCCCTCATCCGTCTCGGCGCTAACGCGCCGATCCACCTTCTCCCACAAGGGGAGAAGGACAGGGCGCCCGGCGGCCGAAAGGAAGCAGCCAACATGAAAGAAATCTCCTGCAAGCTGCTGGTCATCGGCGCCGGTCCCGGTGGTTACGTCTGCGCTATCCGTGCCGGACAGCTCGGCGTCGATACGGTGATCGTGGAAGCCGGCAAGCCGGGCGGCACTTGTCTCAATGTCGGCTGCATCCCGTCCAAGGCGCTGATCCATGCGGCGGAGGAGTTCGAGAAGGTGTCGCACATGGAAGGCGGCAAGAGCCCGCTCGGCATCTCGCTCACCGCACCGACGCTCGACCTGGCGAAGACGATCGCCTGGAAGGACGGCATCGTGAGCCGGCTCAACAGCGGCGTCGCCGGCCTGCTCAAGAAGGCAGGAGTCAAGACCGTGCATGGCTGGGCGAGCTTTCGCGACGGCAAGACGGTTGCGGTCGAGACCGAGACGGGAAGCCAAGTCATCCGCGCCGAGACGATCGTCATTGCCACCGGCTCGGCGCGGATGAC
>NZ_RZRK01001121.1:0-1495 GCF_003997835.1 Mesorhizobium sp. M7A.F.Ca.CA.004.12.1.1 | reverse complement strand
CTGTTTTTTCTAAATTCTACCAAATTAGTAGATTAAAGCCGCGAACTCTGGATAGCCGGAATGTCCAACGCCGACGCGGCGGCCGACTGGAACATTAGTGGCTCGGGGCGCGTTCTCAAAAGGCCTGTCATATCGGATCGAAACCCCGGCTGCGGAACGCCCCGAAGGCCACCACGCGGCTGAAAAGGAGCCTGTCATCATGAACACAATCATACTCAAGCACGGTATCTGGGTCATGGTGGCCGATGGCGAGAAGGCGCTTTTCCTCAGGAACGCCGGCGACAACAAATATCCGAATCTCGAGGTGGTGCAGGAAATACAGCAGGACAACCCGCCCACCCGCGAGCAAGGCAGCGACAGCCCGGGCCGGTACAATGATGGTCCCTCCGTACACCGCAGCGCAGTCGAGGATACGGACTGGCACCGCATCGGCAAGGAGCGTTTCGCCGATGAAATCGCCGCCCGGCTCTACAAGCTCGCGCATGACGGCGAATTCAACGAGATCGTGCTCGTCGCACCGCCAGTGGTGCTTGGGACAATGCGCAAAAAGCTGCACAAGGAGGTCGAGGACAAGGTGACCGCCGAAATTCCCAAGACATTGACCAACCATGCCATACCGGAAATCGAGGCCCTGCTGCGGGCAGGCTGATCATTGTCGATCGGCCCTGACGGATCGAGACGAATAGCACCGCACAAATTCCGATCCGGCCGGCAGCTTCTCAGCTGCCGGTCAAATTTTTGCGGCAGCGCCGTCGATTTCACGGATTCGCGGGTTGCATCGCCGACATACCATCCACCATATTGCAAAACAGGCGGCGGCTTTGGGCGGCGCTCATCCAACATCGCTGTTTTTGAAAGGCGCTCCATAGACAATGCCGCATGACACGCCCCTTATCGCCACCATCGTCGCCGGTCTGGGGCTGGCTTTCGTCTTCGGGGCTCTCGCCAACCGCTTCCGTATCCCGCCGCTGGTCGGTTATCTCGTAGCCGGCGTGCTGGTCGGGCCGAACACGCCTGGCTTCGTCGCCGATGCCGGCCTTGCCAACGAACTGGCCGAAATCGGCGTCATCCTCCTGATGTTCGGCGTCGGGTTGCACTTCTCATTGAAGGATCTTCTGTCGGTGCGCGCCATAGCCGTGCCGGGCGCCGTCGTCCAGATCGGCTTTGCCACCGCACTCGGTGCCGGGTTGTCGTGGATGCTCGGCTGGTCAATGGGCGCGGGACTGGTGTTCGGCCTGGCACTATCGGTCGCCTCGACGGTCGTGCTGCTGCGCGCTCTGCAAGAGCGGCGGATGATCGAGACCGAGCGCGGCCGCATCGCTGTCGGCTGGCTGATCGTCGAGGACCTGGCCATGGTGCTGGCGCTGGTGCTGCTGCCGGCGCTGGCCGGCGTGCTCGGCGGCCAGGAGCAGACCGACGCCCATGCAAGCGGGCTGCTGTCGCTGCCGGCCAGCTACGGCATCTGGGGCGTCGTCGGCATCACGCTGGCCAAGGT
>NZ_RZRK01001120.1:0-1496 GCF_003997835.1 Mesorhizobium sp. M7A.F.Ca.CA.004.12.1.1 | reverse complement strand
GTTGCCAATACCCTGTCGCCGTCCGGAACCATGGTGCGGAACTTCAGGCAAGGAAAAATCCGCCCGCCGCGTCCAATTCGCCTGTGACCGTAGAAAATCGAGCCGCCGTCGGAAAACTTGACCAGCAGCGCTATCATGACAAACAGCGGGCTGAGTGCGATCAGTCCAATCAGTGAACCGGCGATATCGAAGCTGCGTTTGAGCAAGCCGCCGATCGGTGGCGGAAAATCGATGTCAGCCTGCGAAAAGCTCGCCGTGGCCGACTTGGCAACGTCCCTCATGCCGTAAACTCCATGCGTTGAACGAATGGTTCAGCGCACGATACCAAAAAAATGTTGCAGCGCAACACACAATTTACCACCCCATTGAAATAGTCACGTCATGAATTGACTAAATAATAAGCTTGTCATGCACAAATTTCGGCGTATTTAGCACATTTGTGACAATAAATGGGCACGGCCGAAAAAATAGAGGCCTTTGTGGGGCGGTTTTTAGGCGGACCTACCTATTTGCCAAGGCAAGCTGCAAATTAGTGCTTTATCATGCCCTGATGCTTGGTGAAAACCGTATAAAATACTACTTAATATTGTCTATCTTACTGAAAAATGCCGAGGAGAGGAGATCGGCTTAGCTCCCGTTGCGTGCATTGCAGCATGGCAGAGTCGATCGCAAAAGCTCGATCAAAAATATCCGAAGTTGCCCTTGCCGCCTATTGCTCGCCTTAATAGAATTGCAAATTATACCTGTCACGGTGGCGACAGGTGGAAAAGGCCGGAAGCAACCGGTCGAGAGTGGGCGACCTTAACAAGCCCACATGACAAGGGACGGCGCTCGGGTGGGGCAATCGTGATAATACCCGAGCCGGTTTATGGGCTGTTGGGTATGGCACTTCCAAAATTCATCCTCGGGATGATTTTCGCTCTGGCGATCGTCGTCGGCTGGTCCTGGCTGGGCGGAGCGTCGATAGGCACGATATTGGTGCGCGTCATCATCTGCGCCGTGATCATTCAGGCCGGCTATTTCGTGCTCATCTACACCATGATCGCCAGGAGCGCGCCGACGCCTGCCGACATAGCCCGTGACGCCGAGCGCAAACTGAACGCACCAGAGGTCGCCGAAAGCGAGAAGCTGGGCGGTGCCAGGCGCGGCCTGCATTGATGCAGATTGCTCAAACCTGCCCCCGGTTTGTAGGCATGCTTCGAAACAAGAGACTAGGCGCCGCGTGAATCGGTTTCGGCGCGTCTTGGTCGCCGGCTCACGCGACATCGGCGGGTTCGCCCTCTGACTGTTCCCCCGACAGCATCCTCGACAACCGGCTGCCGGTTTTTTCCTTCAGCCGCTGATATTGGCCGACCTCGACGATACGGCCGTTTTCCATCGCCACCACCCAGTCGGCGAAGGCAATCATCGACGGCCGGTGCGCGATGGTCAGGATCGTCATCGTGCCGCGCACTCCGTCGATCGACCTGGCGATCAGCGACTGGTTCTGCCAGTCG
>NZ_RZRK01000111.1:0-10921 GCF_003997835.1 Mesorhizobium sp. M7A.F.Ca.CA.004.12.1.1 | reverse complement strand
GGTTCTGGGACAACGGCACGCCTGAGGCGAGAACTGAGCCCGGCAAACAGACGCTCTGCGGGACATGACTGACTTCCGCCGGGCCTGCAGTCTGGAATTCCATTCCGGAAACACCGGCACCGTCCGCAATGGCTACCCTTGCAAGCGGTCGACAAAGGCGTTACCTGACGGAAAAAGCCCAACAAAATGGGACGTCCCGGAGCCGACCGATGACCTATGTCGTGACCGACAATTGCATCAAATGCAAATACATGGACTGCATCGAAGTCTGTCCGGTCGACTGTTTCTACGAAGGCGAGAACATGCTCGTCATCCACCCCGACGAGTGCATCGACTGCGGCGTTTGCGAGCCGGAATGCCCGGCCGACGCAATCAAGCCGGACACCGAACCCGGCCTCGACAAATGGCTGCAGGTCAACACCGAATACGCCGAGAAATGGCCCAACATCACCGCCAAGAAGGAACCGCCGGGAGACGCCAAATCCTTCGACGGCGAGGCCGGCAAGTTTGAGAAATACTTCTCGGCCGAGCCCGGCGAAGGCGATTGACAACACGGCCGCAAAGGCCGGTATTACGCTGGGTAAGAGGCACGTCACATTAACCGGCTTGACAGCCGGCGCTGACCTGTGGCCTTCGCGTATGCAGCAAAACCTTGATTCTTCCGACTTTTTGTGTTACATCAGCGAAACATGCCGGTGACACAACGTCGATTTATGGCGCAGACGCCCCAAATCACTGAAAGGTGAAAATCCCATTCGGACCAGAGCGATCTGGGCCAGGCGGTCGCGATGTTGCGGTTTGCCGGTCCGGCCTTTCCGATGGGTTCATCTGTTGTGCGGCTAACGATCGGCTTCCCCGATCGCGCGAGTTCGGACCGGCAGGACGCCGGTGCCACAACAAGGAGTTCAGGGCGTAATGGCAACGATCACCCCGCAGAAGAAGTCCACCGCTGCGCGTCACGGTTTCAAGACCGGCGAGTACATCGTCTACCCGGCGCACGGCGTCGGCCAGATCGTCTCGATCGACGAGCAGGAAGTTGCTGGACACAAGCTGGAACTGTTCGTCATCGACTTTTCGAAGGACAAGATGCGCCTGAAGGTGCCGGTCGCCAAGGCGACCTCCATCGGCATGCGCAAGCTGTCGGAGGAGGATTATGTCGAGCGCGCGCTGAAGGTCGTGCAGGGCCGCGCCCGCGTCAAGCGCACCATGTGGTCGCGCCGCGCCCAGGAATATGATGCGAAGATCAATTCGGGCGACCTGATCTCGATCTCGGAAGTCGTGCGCGACCTCTACCGCGCCGACAACCAGCCGGAGCAGTCCTATTCCGAGCGCCAGCTCTATGAGGCGGCGCTCGACCGCATGGCCCGCGAGATCGCGGCCGTCAACCGCATGTCGGAAACCGAAGCCGTGCGCTTGATCGAGGTCAACCTCAACAAGGGCCCTAAGCGTGGCGCCAAGGCCGACAATGAAGAGGCCGAGCAGGAAGAAGCTGCCTGATCCTTCTCGCCTTTTCGAGAGATCCTGCCTGAAACGATTGGAGGCTCCGGTTTGACCGGGGCCTCTTTTGCTTTTGGGCGGCAGCTTCGATGTTGATGATGTACTGCGCACCAGCGTGCTGCATCGCGGCTTGCCGGCGCGCCGAACCGTGGTGCCGTCCAGCGCGCATTTTCGTTTAACGTGTGTCCCCACTTGTCGCCTTGCCAGCAAAGCAGGCCGCAGCAATGGTTTCGCGCAATTCCTCGTCGGCGATCGGCTTGTGCAGGATGCGGCTGCCGCTGGCGCTGATCTCCTTGAGGCGCGAAGGCGAGGTATCGCCGGTGATGATGATGGTCGGGACAACGCGGCCGATATGGGCGTGAAGCGCACGGATCGCGTCGGTGCCGGTGGTGTCATTCTCGAGACGGTAGTCTGCGATGATCAGGTCGACCGGCGCATCGCCGGCAGCCAGCGCCGCCGCATGGGCCTTCCGTGCCTCTGCGGCGGAGCGGCCGGGATAGACACGATGTCCCTCCAGGTTGAGCAAGCGCACCATGGCATCGAGAACGTCGCCCTCATCCTCGACCACCATGATGCCGGCGGCACTGCTGGCCGGCGATGTCGTGTCGACCTCTAAGCGAGCTTGCACCGCGCCGGCCTTCGCGACGGTGATGGAAAACAGGGAACCGCGTCCGGACGTCGAAGCCAATTTCAGCGGGTGCCCCAACAGGTCGGCGGTGCGGCGAACGATGGCGAGCCCGAGTCCCAGGCCTTGCGTGCGGTCCCGCGCCGGGTTCTGCAACTGCACGAACTCCTCGAAGACCATCCCCTGCTGATCGGCGGGGATGCCGGGGCCGCTGTCGAGGACCTGTATCTCCACACATGCGCCGCGCCGGCGACAGCCCAACAGGACACCACCTTGCTTGGTGTAGCGAAAGGCATTCGACACCAGGTTGTTGAGAATGCGCTTCAGCATCATCGGGTCGCTGTCGACGCAGAGGCCGCTGTCGACCACGCGCCACGTAAGTCCGCGCTGTTTCGCCTCGGCGGCGAATTCATTGCGAAGATCACCAAAGAGGTCGCGCAGCGGCACCGCCTCGCTCGCGACCGTGACGATGCCCGCATCGAGCCGGGAGATATCGAGCAAAGCGTTGAGCAGCCCACTGAAGTTGCTGACAACCGATTTCGCCCGGCTGGCCAGGTCGCGCGCCTCGCCGGAGGGTACGTCGCCGCGCTGCCCCAAAACGGCAAGCGTCGAGACCAGCAGGCTCAGGGCATGGATCGGTTGGCGCAGATCGTGACTCGCCGCCGCCAGAAAACGCGTCTTGGCACGGTCGGCGGTCTGCGCCCTGTCACGTTCCTCTTGCAGATGCTCGACCAGCGTTTCGTTCTCCAGTCGCAGGCTGACGGTTTCGCGCAGCATGCGGTAGGTGATACGGCAGTAGTAGAAATTGATCGCCACCAGCGACGCGAGCAGGAACAGGAAGGCGCCGGAAATATCGCTTTGGGTGGTCAGGCAGCGCAGGGCGACCGGCACCACCGTTGCCAGGATGGAACCAACCAGCGCCGGCGGAAAGGCCGACAGAGACGGCACGGTGCCGCAGACGAGACCAGTCAGGACGATGACCGTGAAGGACAGCACGATCGGCGCCTCGGGCATGAATCCGACCCAGCCAAGCACACCCCACAGAAGGCCTGACATGCAGGAAAATGCCGTCGCCAGCCATGCCCAGCGCAAGATCGAGTGGCGATCCCGGGCGCGGCTGAAAAAACGGCGCGACGCCAGCACCCGGATAGCCGTCAGCAGATACAGCGCCGCTAGCCAGCCGATCAGCCAATGGGTGGAAACGGCCGTTCTCAGCACATAGACCGCCGCCATCGAGATCACGATGTTGGAGATGACCACGCCGTAGGAATTGCGATACAGGAGTCCGATCAGGGCCTGGCGTATCTTGTCTTCCTGCATCGAATCCCCCCAATTGCCCCAAGTATTCTCCGGGCGGTCTTCCCCGGTACCGTTGATCTACCGGCAACCTGTTTCGCATAAGTTGGCGATTGATCCATATACGCCGCTGCAGTCCTGGATGGTGCCCTGATGAATCGCCCGCTCACCGCCATACTCGCCGACGACCATGCCATCGTGCGCGAGGGGCTGAAGCTGCTCATCTCGGCGATGGACAATGTCTCGGTCGTCGCCGAGGCTGCGGATGGCGAGGCGCTGCTTGGCCAACTGCGAAGCACGCGCGCCGACCTTTTGATCCTCGACCTCGGCATGCCAGGCGTCGCCGGGATGCAGTTCATCGCCACCATCAGGACCTTGGCGCCACACCTGCGCATCGTAGTGCTGACGGCCAATATCGAGCCGAGGACGGTGCGCGCCGCGCTCAGTGCCGGCGCCAACGCCTACCTGACCAAGGACGGCGATCCCGAGGAACTCGGCGCCGCCATCGAAGCGGTCAAGAAGGGGGGCACCTATCTGGCGAAAACCGTTCGCTTCGCCGTCAGCGATATGGGCAGGGGCAGCGAGCCGATAGCCGCACAGGAAATCCTCTCCCCGGTGCCGCTGACGCGGCGCGAACGGCAGATCCTTCAACTGGTGGCGCAAGGCATGATCACGCGCGACATCGCCGAACGGCTGGGTATCAGCCTGCCGACCGCTCGCAAGCATCGCGAAAACCTGATGGGCAAGCTCAATCTCCACAACACCGCCGAACTGACCGCCTACGCGGTTCGTCTGGGATTGCCCGCCGGCTGACATCGCAGCCGCTCGGCAACGTCCCCTTAACCATCGGCAGATTAGCCAAGCCCGATCACGATCCAAATACGGCATCTGCCGTATGTTTTCGGCCTGACCCCCAGCCTACTCCTCCCACGGCTTGATCACATGGGAGGAGCCGTCATGCCGTCGCTGGATCTTTGGATTCCGTTCGCCCTCGCAACGCTCGCCTTCGCCTGCATGCCAGGGCCGGCGATTCTCTACATGACCGCGCAGACGCTGGCCCATGGCCGTCAGGCGGGATTGATGGCGGCACTGGGTGTTCATCTCGGCTGTTACGTGCACATCCTGGCCGCGGCGGTCGGACTCGCCGCACTGATGGAACACGCGCCGGTCGCTTTCTCGATGATCCGATTGGCGGGCGCCACATATCTCATTTCGCTGGGCCTTGCCATGTTCCTGGGCTGGAACCGGATGGGCGAGGACGGTGCCAGGCCGGCCCCGAACACATTCCGCGACAGCATGGTCGTCGAGATCCTCAATCCCAAGACAGCACTGTTCTTCCTGACCTTCCTGCCGCAGTTCGTGGATCCGTCAGCCGCCATTGCCGTAGGGTTGCAATTCCTCATCCTCGGCATCGTCGTCAATCTTATCTTCTCGATGGCCGACCTGGCGGCGGTCGGCATCGCCTCGCTCGCCGTTGGCCGGTTCACCGGCGGCGGCGCCGGATGGGTGATCCCCAAGACATGCGGTTCGATCCTCATCGGACTTGGCGTGGCGCTCGTCAGCCATCATATCTGAACCTGCAAATGAAAAGCCGCGGCGTCAGGGGAGAGCCGACGGTGAAATTTTAGCGGCTGCCGGCAGCAAGGGCCAGTATGCCGGAGGGCGGCTGACGGCCTGCTCGCGCACGGCAAGATATCCCGGAAACCGGCGCCCCTTTTGGGCCATCACCCGAATTCAACACACTCTGGGCCGCGCTCTTACGCGCCGCCGCCTTCCTTCTCAGCCTCCTGCTTCAGCGTTGCGATGAACCGCTTCGTCCGTTGCTGCTGCGGATTGTTGAACAGCACCGCGGCCGGCCCCTTCTCGACGACGACGCCGGCATCGAGGAACACCACTTCCTGGGCGATCTTGGAGGCGAGGCGCAGATCATGCGTCGCCATCACCATGGTCGTGCCTTCGCTGGCGAGCTTGCCAAGCACCTCGACCACCTCTTGCGCCAGTTCCGGGTCGAGCGCCGAGGTCGGCTCGTCGCAGAGCAGCACTTTCGGCGACGGCGCCAAAGCGCGGGCGATCGCCACGCGCTGTTGTTGGCCGCCCGACAGCGTCGCTGGCCAGGCGTCTGCCTTGTGCACCATCCCGACCTTCTCCAGCAGAGCCAGTGCCCGCTCGCGTGCCCTCTCAGGCGACCATTTCAACACCGTCACCAGCCCTTCCATGACGTTCTCGATCGCAGTGCGATGCGGAAACAGCTGGAAGTTCTGGAACACCATGCCAGTCTGCAGCCGCAGGCGCTGGATATCCCTGGCCGGAACCCTGCCGCCGGGGTGGAATTCGAGCGTCTCGTCGCCAATGCGCACCGTGCCCGAGGTCGGGATCTCCAGGAGGTTGATACAGCGCAGCAGGGTGCTCTTTCCCCCGCCCGACGGACCGACCAGCGCCGTGACGCTGCCTTCGGCAATGGTGACCGTCACGCCCTTCAACACGAGATTGTCGCCGAAGCGCTTTTCGATGTTGCTGAGGCCGATCATGAGCGCGCCTCCAGGAAGCCGCCATAGCGGTTGAGCCGGGTCTCCAACCGCGTCTGCAAGGCCGACAGCACCGAACTCAGCGCCAAATAGAGGATCGCCGCCTCGACATAGAGGATCAGCGGCTCATAGGTGGTGGCGACGATGCGCTGCGCCGCCTGGAACATCTCCGGCACGGTGATGGCGGCGGCCAGCGACGTGTCCTTGACCAGCGAGATGAAGGTGTTGGAGAGCGGCGGCACCGCGACCCGGCCGGCTTGCGGCAGAATGGTACGCCGCATCGCCTGGCCCCAGGTCATGCCGATCGAATAGGCGGCTTCCCACTGGCCTTTCGGCACCGAGCCTATTGCCGCGCGGATGATTTCCGACGTGTAGGCGCCGATGTTGAGCGTGAATCCGATCAACGCCGCCGTGAAGGCGTCGAGCAGGATGCCGACCGACGGCAGGCCGTAGAAGATGAGGAACAGCTGCACCAAAAGTGGCGTACCCCGGAAGATCCAGACATAGAAGCGCACAAGCGCGACCAGCGGCTTGGGGCCGAACAGCCGGGCGAGTGCAGCACCCAACCCAACGGCCAGCCCCAAGGCGAAGGACAACAGCGTCAGCGGCACGGTGAAGATCAGCGCCGCCCACAGCAGCGAAGGCAGCGACTCCAGCATCAGTTGCAGCCAGTGCGGCACGTATGACCCTCCAGATTGGTCGAAGCAGCTTGGTCAAGGCGAGAATGCGTCTGCCATATCACGACAAAAGCGGCGGGCCGTCAAAGACGGCTCGCCGCTCTATGTGTCTCATGGCCGCGGAGCGGCTCGCCTCGTAGATTACTTCGAAACATCCTGGCCGAAATAGGTGTCGGCGATCTTCTTATAGGTGCCGTCGGCCTTGATGTCGGCCAGCGCCTTGTTGATCGCGGCGACCAGCTCCGGATCGCCCTTGCGCACGATGACGCCGGAATAGTCGGCGTTTTCCTCTTGCGCGGCAATCTTCACATTGGCGTCGGGCTTGTGCTTCTTGAAGTCGAGGAACGACAGGCTGTCATTGATCGTGGCGTCGGCGCGGCCGGTCAGAAGCAGCTGGATCGACTGGTCGAAGCCATCGGTGCCGACCAGTTCAGCGCCGTTCGTTTCGGCCAGCTTGCCGAAATTCGAGGTCAACGACTGCGCCGACTTCTTGCCCTTGAGATCGGCGAAGCTCTTGATGTCGGTGTTGTCGCCGCGCACGATCAGCACCGCCTTGGAGGCGATGTAGGGATCGGAGAAGTCGTACTTGGCTTTGCGGGCATCGGTGATGCCCACCTGATTGATGACGGCGTCGTAGCGATTGGCGTCGAGGCCGGCGATCAGTCCATCCCACTTGCCTTCGAGGAATTCGGCCTGGACACCAAGCTTCTCGGCAATCGCCTTGGCGATTTCGACGTCGAAGCCGACCAGTGCACCGGACGTGTCATGGTAGGTGAACGGCGCATAGGTGCCTTCCGTGCCGATCTTGATGACACCGGCGTGCTTGATCTGGTCGAGATTGGGGCCGGCATGACCTGAAGCGACAGCCAGGGCCTGCAGCGTTCCGGCGATAATGAGCGACTTGAGCCATTTCATTTTTCTGTGATCCCGTCCTTGGCCGGCTGGCCGGCATATTTGTGAGCGCTGGAAACTGACAGATGCAAGCCGAAAAAATAAGGAACAGGATTTCAAAAACGGCGGGTTTATGAAACCATATTCTCTAAACGGCACTTTCCACTCGTGATCGCTGCCATCTCAGACCTTCTGAGAATCCTTCAGGCAACACAATCGCGCCGCCGCGGTCGCGGAACCTTTCCCGCGCATGGCAGTTCTGGCTGTTCTAGGGCACGACGCCGGCATTTCAACCCGGGCGGCAGCCAACTTTGCAAAGTCATTCGCACCACCCAGGGAGCGCCTCATGATGGAAGACACGGCAGGACGGATCATGGTCCGCGCGGCAATGAAGGCTCCCTACCTCGAGCGTGACGAAGAGCATCGGCTTGCATTGCTCTGGAAAGAGGACAACGACCAGAACGCGCTGCACTCAATCACCGTCGCCCATATGCGGCTGGTCATTTCCATGGCCTCCAAGTTCCGCCATTACGGCCTGCCGCTCGGCGATCTGGTCCAGGAGGGTCATGTCGGATTGCTCGAGGCCGCCGCCCGCTTCGAGCCGGAGCGCGAGGTGCGGTTCTCGACCTATGCGACATGGTGGATCCGCGCCTCGATGCAGGACTATATCCTGCGCAACTGGTCTATCGTGCGTGGTGGCACCAGCTCGGCTCAGAAGGCGCTGTTCTTCAACCTGCGACGCCTGCGCGCGCGGTTGGCGAATGGCACGGAGCCGCTCTCCAACGCCACGCTCTATCGCGAAGTGTCGGAGGCGCTTGGCGTCTCCGAAGCCGATGTGGCGATGATGGATTCGCGGCTCTCGGCGCCCGACTCCTCGCTCAACATGCCTATTGCCGACGATGCGGGTTCGACCGAGCGCATGGATTTCCTGATTTCGGACGATCCGCTGCCCGACGAGATCGTCGGCGACAAGATCGATGTCGCGCGCCGCTCGCTCTGGCTGAGGGAGGCGCTTCGCGCGCTCAACGCACGGGAGCTGAGGATCATCGAGGAACGGCGGCTGAACGACGAGGGCGCGACACTCGAAGCGCTCGGCGAAACCCTCGGCATCTCCAAGGAACGCGTCCGCCAGATCGAGGCCCGCGCCATGGAAAAGCTCAAGGTCGCATTGGTGAAGCAGAATCCGGAGTTCATGGCGACTGCCGCCTGAACGGCGGCAGGCGTCCAGCGGCGCCTACTTGTCGGTGACGATCTTGACCTTGTCGCCGGCCGAAACCGCGGCACCGGGCGACAGCGCGTTGAGGACGCGGAACAGGTCGAGCTTGCGGTCAACGCCGACCATCTGCGCCGAAAGCGAACCCATCGTCTGCCCAGGCTGGACGGTGACGACGCGGATGTGCAGCGGCTTCAGCGCCGCCTTTTCGGCAGCACTCAGAATCCGGAACGAGCCGCTTACCGAACGGGCGATCGTGTCCAGAGACGTGCTGGCGGAAGGGGCCGCGGTCAGCAGCCGGTAGACTTGGCCGCCAGCGCGGATCACCGCTATGTCGAATTGCCAGCCTTCGGCGCCGGCATGCGCGGTCGCCGCCTCATTGCCGTTGATGGTTTCCTGCTTGACGCTGCTGTCGACGAGACCAGCCACCCAGCCGCTGCGGATATAGTCCGTCAGCGCCCGGTTCTTGTCGATAGAGACGCCATCGAAACGGATCGCTATGTCGCCGGGGCCGGTGGCCGTCACCGCTGCCGCCGAATTGTCGATGATGAAGCCGTCCGGCACCGTGAACGACACGCCAAGGCCCGGGTGCAGGAAGGTTTCGCCGCGCACATAGCCTTCCTCAGGCGTGTCGCCATAGAGCAGGCCGTCTATGCCGGCGAGGAAGGAATCGCGGTCGCGCGTGCCGACGCCCGGCGCGCCGAACTGGCGAGCATGGCGCTGCGCCAGATCGATGCGCTGCGGCGTGTTGGGGTGCGTGGCCAGGAAGTCCAGGCTGGCGTCGGTGGCGCCGCTGATCGAGCGGAAATCGGTATAGGCCGACATCGATTGAAGGAAGCGGCCTGCGGCGAAAGGATCGTAGCCGGCCTCGCCGATCGACTTGATGCCGATGGCGTCGGCTTCCAGCTCCTGGTTGCGCGAAAATTGCGCCAGCCTCAGCTTGCCGCGGATCAACGCCGCCTTGGCGGTCGGGCTGTCGCCGAGCACATCGGAAACCACCTTGGTCGCCAGGCCTTCCTCTGCCTCGAGCTGTTGGCGCTGCAGGCCGTGATTGGCAGTGACGTGGCCCATCTCATGCGCGATGACAGCGGCAAGCTCGGCCGAATCATTGGCCAGCGCCAGGAGGCCGCGGGTGATGTAGAGATAACCGCCCGGCAGCGCGAATGCGTTGACGTTGGGCGAATTTAGAATGGTGATGCGATAGGTCTGTGTCGGGTTGGCGGACACCACCGTCAAACTACCGACCACCTTGGCGACCATTCGCTCGAGCTTGGGGTCGGAATATTCACCGCCGTAAGTCGCCAGGATGCGCGGGTGCTGCGCCTTGGCCAATTCGGCGAGCTTGTTGTTGGCGCCGACATTGTCCACTGTGATCGGCTTGTCGGAAGGCTGGAAGCCGGATTCCTGAACTTCCGGCGGCGTGAACATCTGGCAGCTTGCCAACGCCACGGCAAAACCGGCCAGCGCGAGAAAACGCGCCAGCGGTTTCATTCCCAATGTGTTAGCGCCGATCGCCAGAACGGCTTCCTTTCGGGTCCCGGCGCATGACCACGAAAATCGGGGGCGATCTTCGGAACGTGTCATGCGCTATCTCAAACTGCTGCTGCATCCGTTGCCCGTCCCTTAGGGCGGGCGGCGGATACTGCAGGCAAATCACGGCCTGTGCCGGACCGGTAGGGCGACCTAGCCACACTCCCCCGGTCATGGCAAGCAAACGCCACATCGCCTGGAGCCGGTTTGACCGTAAATTATGTCCGCTTCCGGGCAACATCGCGTGATGTGGAATATCCAGCACCCGCGCCGATATAGCGCCGGAACGCCTCCGGACCAGCCCCGGTAAAGAAATCATCAGCCTTGCCGGTTGCGGCCACCAACCCATTGTCGACAAACACCATGTGCTCGCCGATGCGGCGTGCATCCTCGGGCTGGTGGGTGACAAATAGCACCGTCATGGCGCGTTCGGCATGAACGGCAGCAACCAGATTCAGCATCTCGTCGCGCAAAGCGGGTCCGAGCGAAGCGAATGGCTCGTCGAGCAGCAACACCGGTCGGTCGCGCACCAGCACGCGGGCCAGCGCGTCGCACTGGCGTTCGCCCCCGGAGAGCTCGCGCGGCAGGCGTTTCTCCTTGCCCGCGAGACCGGTGCGCGCAAGCGCCTCGGCGACCGCGGCGCGGTCCGCCTCGGTCAGTCCCAGGG
>NZ_RZRK01001119.1:0-1497 GCF_003997835.1 Mesorhizobium sp. M7A.F.Ca.CA.004.12.1.1 | reverse complement strand
AGACCATCTCGGCCTCGACGCCCTTCAGGCGGGCGTCGCCGATGTTGATTGCCGTGCGCGGCAGGACGGTGAGGTCGACGTCGATATAGTCCTCGACGTCGGTGTGGTAGACGTTGAGCTTGGCGCGCAACCGGTCGCCCGGCGTCAGCAAATCATCGTATTTGACATTGATGCCGGCTTCCCAGCTCTTCGCCGTTTCGGGCTGCAGCAGGAGATTGGGCCGATAGGTGTCGCCGCCGCCATGCGCGCCGCCGCCACGGAAGACATCCTGCAGGCCAGGCGCCCGGTAGCCTTCGGAGTAGGTGCCATAGAGCTGAAAGCCGTCAAACGGCGTGACGCCGACGGTGAGGCGCGGCGACCAGCGATCGCCGGAGATCGAGGCTTCCTGTGGCGACGGGATGCGCGTCTCGCCATCGAGTTGGTAGCCGTCATAGCGCATCGCAGCTATGGCCTGCAGCCAGTCCTCGTAATCGCCCTGCCACTGCAGGAAGCCGCCATAGCCCTGCTGTTGGCCAGCGCCGAAATGCGCCGCTTCCGAGGAGGCTTCGAGATAGTAGTAATCGAGTCCGTAGGTCAGCGTGTGGGCCAGCCCCCAGGCGTCGAAGCGCGAGGAGTTCTTCACGTTGAAGCCCGAGGTGGCGACATCATAGAAACGGAAATTGCCGATCCCTGAGGCGGGCGCGACCTGCGTCTGCTCGGCGCGGGTGCGGTTGTGATAGGCATTGGCGCTGAAGTCGATCAGCGCGTTGTCGTCGGGCTTCCAGGTATAGGCGGCGGTGTAGGTCTGGTTGGTGGTGTTGGTGTCGTAGCGGCTCAGCGTCGGCGAGGTCGAGCCGCTCGATCCGGTGATCTGGTCGTTGTAGCGCTGCAGGATGGCGCCGAGCTTCAGCTCGTGGCCATCGGCCGGCCGCAGAGTCGTCTTCAGATAACCGCTGGTCACCCGCTCACCGGTCCATGGCACGGTTTCGCCATTGCCGTCGGTATAGCTGTCGCGGTTGCGGTAGATGAGGTTGCCGATGATGTCGGCATCGTCGCTGAAACGATAGGCACCGGTAGTGCTGGTGGTGAAGCCGTCGCCATTGTCCTCATAGCCGAGCTTTTCGCTCAGCGCCCAGCGCTCGTCCTTTTTAAGGAAATCGCCGGCGTCCTTGGTCTCGAAGGAAACAACGCCGCCGATGCCGCCTGAACCATAGGCATTAGACACCGGGCCACGAATGACCGTGGCTTCCTTGATCAGGTCGGGTTCGACGTAGAACGAGCCAGAGCCGTGGCCGACGCGCCAGTAATCCTGCCGGGCGCCGTCGAGCGTTACGACGACGCGGCCATACTGCTCCAGGCCGCGAATGTTGATGGCGGTCGCCGGGTCGTCGCCATTCATCGATGCGGCGACGCCCGGCGTGGTGCGAAAGATGTCGGCGGCGGTGTCGGGCTGGATGCGGTCGAGTTCGTCCTGATCGATGGCGCTGATGGCGGCCATCGATTCGATCACCGCCGTCT
>NZ_RZRK01001118.1:0-1502 GCF_003997835.1 Mesorhizobium sp. M7A.F.Ca.CA.004.12.1.1 | reverse complement strand
CCCCTACAGCGTGCGCCAGCAGCCGAGCGAGGCCAACGCGCTGGGCGAGTTGAAGATCCTGTTCCCCAACAAGCACGCGATCTACATGCACGACACGCCGCAGAAATCATTCTTCCAGCGTGATATGCGCGCGCTCAGCCATGGCTGCGTGCGGCTGCAGGACCCGCGCGGCATGGCGGCGGCGGTGCTTGGCACCTCCGTGGACTATATCGCCGAGAAGCTGAAGCACGGCCACTCGACCGAGAATGTGACACGCACCATCCCGGTCTATGTCGCCTATTTCACCGCCTGGCCTGATCTGTCCGGCAAGGTCGAATATTTCGGCGACGTCTACGACCGCGACTCGCGCCTGAAGCAGGCTCTGGACGCCACGGAGGCGGTTCGCTCGCCTTCGAGTTGATCCAGGGCTTTCGCTAGGCCGTTAACTCATAAATACGGCATGACCGAAAGCGGAAAGGCGGCTGAGAGGGAACGAGGAGCGGCGGCTACCGTTATCGAACAAGCTCAAAACGCAACTGTGATCCTGTTTCGGTAGGGACGAACGATGTTGAGCGCTCGAAGCGGAGGCGCCTATGTCGAGCCATTATGCGATTCTCGAAGCCCCCTCCACGCTGGGCCTGGCGACCGACGGTGTGGAGCGCTTGCCTGGCCGGCTCCTGGACCTTGGCCTTGCGGAGCGCATCCAGGCGCGCCGCGCCGGGCGGCTGGCTGTGCCTGCGAAGGACCCGACGCCCGATTCCGAGACAGGCACCCTGAACGCCAGGGCAATTGCGCAGTGGTCGCCCAAGCTCGCCGACGCCGTGGAAGCGGTGCTTGACGCAGGCGGGTTTCCAGTGGTGCTGGGCGGCGATTGCACGATCGTGCTGGGCTCGGCGCTCGCGTTTCGACGGCGCGGCCGCTACGGCTTGCTCTTCATTGACGGCAACGCCGATTTCTTCCAGCCAGAGGCGGAACCCAATGGTGAGGGTGCCTCGATGGACCTCGCCTTCGTCACCGGCTACGGTCCCTCGCTTCTGACCGACATCGAAGGTCGCGGTCCTCTGGTCCGCCCTGAAGACGCTGTCGCCTTCGCGTATCGCGATCACAAGGATCAGGAGGAGTACGGAAGCCAGCCGCTCCCCGAGGAGCTCAAGGTGCTTGACCTTCCCGCTGTGCGCGCGACGGGCATCGAGGCCGCCGCACGCGAAGCGGTCGATCACCTGACGAGAGCGGAATTGGACGGCTTCTTCATCCATCTCGACGCCGACTGTCTCGACGATGTCATCATGCCGGCTGTCGATTTTCGCGTGCCAGGCGGGTTGTCGTGGGACGAGTTAACGGCCGCGCTCCGGCTTGCCTTGGCGAGCGGCAAGGCAGTCGGCCTCGAGATCACCATCTACAATCCGCGCCTTGATGAGGACGGCAGCGCCGGACGCGGCCTCGCCGACGTACTGGCCGCTGCGCTCGGAACAGCAGCGCCATGACGATGACGAGCCATGCCTGCTCTCGGGCGCAGCAAGAAG
>NZ_RZRK01001117.1:0-1503 GCF_003997835.1 Mesorhizobium sp. M7A.F.Ca.CA.004.12.1.1 | reverse complement strand
CCCGCGACTTCGCCAGAAGGTGCGGCGGCGTGGTCGCCATCCTGCACGACCTCAATCTGACGGCCATGTATGCCGACCGGATCTTCGTCATGCATCGCGGCCGGCTGGCCGCCACCGGGTCGCCGCGGGATGTGCTGAGCGATGACCTGATCGAAAAAGTGTTCGACTGCCGGCTCAGGGTCGGCGTGCTGCCGGCCGGCAATATGCCGTTCGTTCTGCCTCAGTCAGCGGCCTGATTGCAGATCTAGCCCGCGCCCCTGCTGGGTCAGGCAGCTGGTGCGCGGCGCTCCAGCATGTCGATTCCGAGCAGGTTGCGCACATTTGGACGTGCCGCCACGAGGTCGGCGATCGTATAGCGCTCCAGCACGGCGAAGAACGCGTTCAGCGCCTCGCGCAGCGCCGAGTTCAGCGCGCAGCTATCGACGAGCGGGCATTCGGCGGCATCGTTCTCGAAGCATTCGGCCATAGCGAAGCTCTCTTCCGTCACGCGCACGACATCGAACAGGCTGATGGCTTCGGCCGCCCGGCCAAGCTTGACGCCGCCATTCCTACCGCGCACGGTCTGGACGAGGCCGTGCTCGACCAGGGGCTGCAGGATCTTGAACAGGAAAAGCTCCGACACCGAATAGGCGGCCGCGATCTCGGGGATGCGGCTCAATCGGTCATCATTGGCCGCGCAATACATCAAGATGCGCATGGCATAGTTGGTCTGGCGCGTAAGCCGCATTTTGTCCTCACAAGGCACTGGTGCGGTGCAACCACGCCAGATCTGGAAATTTTGCTGATATGGCTTTGACCCGAATTTCCGGATTCGCCACATTGGCCTCGGCGGAATATGGCCTATACCTTGGAATAATTCCAGACTAGCTTCGCCCGATAGATGAATTTTCTCCTCAACTTTGTGTGCGCGGCCGGGGAAAGTTCCGGGCGAAACCCGCTGTCGCGGGTATTTCGGCCATCGGAACACTAAATAGGCTGAGATCGACGAGGAGCGGCTCACCCATGTCACAATCGGCTTCGCCCCTGGCGCCGGTCCGTTTCGATGCCGAGGCGGATGCCAAGCTTTCCGCGTTGCGGCGGACGAAATTCCTCGCGGCGGCCGCACTGGCGCTTTGCGTGCTGGTGTTTGCGCTCGCCAAATCCTTCGAGCGCACCTATCCATGGCTCGGCTTCGTCGCCGCCTTTGCCGAGGCCGCGACCATCGGCGGTCTGGCCGACTGGTACGCGGTGGTGGCGCTGTTCAGGCGGCCGCTGGGGCTGCCGATCCCGCACACGGCCATCATCCCGGAGAACCAGAACCGCATCGCCGACAATCTCGGTCGCTTCATCGAGGTCAACTTCCTGGCGCCTGAACCGGTGCGCGAAAAGCTCGCCGAGGTCGATTTCTCGGCACTCGTCGCCGACTGGCTGGCCGATACGGAGCGCGCCGCCGGCCTGTCGCGCTTCGTCGTGCGGCTGGTGCCGCAGACGCTGGCCGCTGTCGAGCAGTCCGGCCTGCGCGGC
>NZ_RZRK01001116.1:0-1503 GCF_003997835.1 Mesorhizobium sp. M7A.F.Ca.CA.004.12.1.1 | reverse complement strand
CCCATAGCCATAGAGGTTTCCGAGAACCACAAGCTTCGCGCCGACCGCTTCCGCGGCACGCACGGTGCCGTCGATGATTGGGAAGAAGTCGGTCGGCCACCGGTGATAGGCGGCCATGGCACACATGAAAATGGCGTCGGCGTTTCGGCAGATACGCGCCAGTTCAACGGCATCGGTGGCATCGGCCTGCACCGCCCGGACGTTCCGCAACGCGTTTGAGCCGACACTCCGGCTCGTGAGAACGACGTCATGTCCTTCTTCGCCCAGAAGGCGCGCGGTCTCGTGCCCGACCGGGCCTGCTCCGACAACTACATAAAAACTCATGGCTAACCTCTCGTCCAAGCTCGATGGAGAGGCGTAGGTACATGTCCCCGGCATTGAAAATCGCGCGGGAATTGCCAATTCTTGGACAGGTTTTGCCAGGAAGCGAGAGAGCATGCATTCGCAGTCTGTTCCGGCCCGATTTCCGCCCGACGTCACAATGGCCTTCTGGCATATCGAAGCGGGCGTCCATCGTCTCTCCAGGGCGGCCCATCATCGCATCATGGTGCATGCAAGCGCGGCGACGCGTTCCTACTGCAATGAGGTTGGTCGATATTTCGTGAGGCGCGCTGGCGATATTGACCTGGTGCCCGCTGGCCAAGAGGGCGGCTTCGAGACCGAAACCCCGTTCGACACGATCGAGATCGCGTTACAACCAGCCCTGATGGAAAGGGTGGCGGCTGAGCTAGGTGGCAAGGCGCGCGCGTTGCCGCTCGACACACGTCATCTGCTTCGTGATCAGCGCATCCAACATCTCGCCCGTGCACTCGAGAGCGATCTCGGCGCAAACTCACCGAGTGGATCTTTGTTTGCCGACAGCATTGGCGCCGCTCTGGCGGTGAGGCTGCTCGGTCTTGAGAATTCCGATGTCGAGCGAACAAACCGGTTGTCAGATGCCCAGCTCAAGCGAGTGTTGGAGCATATCGAAGCTGGCTTGCACGAGCCCCTTTCAATCCAGCGATTGAGCCGAGTTGCCGGGGCGAGCAGCTCGCACTTGCGGGCTTGGTTCAAGGCGGCGACGGGCGTCACCCTGCACCGCTACGTGGTGCGACGTCGCGTCGAACGCGCACGCGCCCTGCTGCAGCGAGGCGATCTCAGCACAAGCAAGGTGGCGGAATTGACGGGCTTTGCGCACCAGTCACATCTGGCGCACTGGATGCGCCGCGAGATCGGCCAAACGCCGCGTGATTTGCGCCGGGCGCAGCCCAAATGATCTTGTCATTGGATGGCGTTGGCGACGCCACCCAACGTGTCAGTCCCTCAGTGGCTTGCCGAGCCGTCCAGCCAGGTCCTGGGTGAACTGCCAGGCGACGCGGCCCGAGCGGCTGCCGCGCGTCGTCGCCCATTCCAATGCTTCGGCACGCCACTGAGGGACTGACACGTTGGGTGGCGTCGCCAACGCCATCCAATGACAAGATCATTTGGGCTGCGCCCGGCGCAAATCACGCGGCGTTTGGCCGA
>NZ_RZRK01001115.1:0-1507 GCF_003997835.1 Mesorhizobium sp. M7A.F.Ca.CA.004.12.1.1 | reverse complement strand
GGCTGCGACAAGCCCGGTGATGGAGACGCTGGCCGGGCTGGCTATTGCCGGGGCCATCTTCGTCAGCGGCTTCCTGGTCTTGCAGGGCGGCCAGATGCCGGGAAACATCATGGCCTTCATCGGAGCGCTCCTGTTTGCCTATGAGCCGGCAAAGCGCCTTGCGCGCGTGCGCATATCGCTGGAAAGCGGTATTGTCGGCGTGCGCATGATGTTCGAGCTCGCCGACCAGCCGCTGACTCTGGTCGAGAAGCCCGACGCGAAGCCGCTTCTGGCCGGACCGGGCGAGATCCAGTTTGACGCCGTCGACTTCGCTTATCAGAATGGGCCGCCGGTGCTGGACAGGTTCGATCTGACGCTTGCGCCCGGCAAGATGACGGCGCTGGTCGGGCCTTCCGGCGGCGGCAAGTCGACCGTTCTGAACTTGATCATGCGCATGTACGACCCGAAGAGCGGCAGGGTGCTGCTCGACGGCCAGGATATTTCCCATGCGACGCTCGCATCGCTGCGGGAAAAGATCGCCTATGTCAGCCAGGATACATTCCTGTTTGCCGGCACCATCATGCACAACATCCGGCTTGGGCGCGAGGGTGCGACCGACGAAGAGGTGATCGCCGCCGCCAAGGCGGCCAACGCCCATGACTTCATCAGCGCACAGGCGAAAGGCTACGAGACGGATGTGGGTGAGAATGGCGGCCTGCTATCGGGCGGCCAACGCCAACGGATCTCGATCGCACGCGCCATGCTGCGCAATGCCGAGATCCTGCTGCTGGACGAAGCGACCAGCGCGCTTGATGCCGAATCGGAAGCGCTGTTCCGCGACGCGCTGCAGCAATTGACGGAAGGCCGCACGACGATCGTCATCGCGCACCGTCTATCGACGGTGCACCAGGCAGACACGATCGTGGTGCTCGAAGCCGGCAAGGTGGTGGAAAGCGGCCCGCACAAGACCTTGCTCAAGCAGGGTGGGCTCTACCAGAAGCTTTATGAGTATCAGTTGATGCCGTAGCACACTCTTCCCTTCTCCCCTTGTGGGAGAAGGTGGATCGGCGCGCAGCGCCGAGACGGATGAGGGGTGTTCCAGCGGAATGAGGCGTTGGTGTTTTCTGGAACACCCCTCATCCGACCTCGCTTCGCGAGGCCACCTTCTCCCACAAGGGGAGAAGGAAGAACTGCTCTATTCCGGCACAAACCTCACCGCGCCCTTGGCCGCGCTGGTCGTCATGGCGGCATAGGCGCGCAAGGCGGTCGTCACCTTGCGCTTGCGCTTTTCCTCGGGCTTCCAGGCCAGGGCGCCCCTGGCCTCCATCGCCGCCCGGCGGGCAGCGAGTTCCGCCTCATCGACAGCCAGGCGGATGCTGCGGTTCGGGATGTCGATCTCGATCGTATCGCCCTCCTGCACCAGCCCGATCAGCCCGCCTTCGGCGGCTTCCGGCGACGCATGGCCGATCGACAGGCCCGACGTGCCTCCGGAGAAGCGGCCGTCGGTGACCAGAGCGCAGGCCTTGCC
>NZ_RZRK01001114.1:0-1508 GCF_003997835.1 Mesorhizobium sp. M7A.F.Ca.CA.004.12.1.1 | reverse complement strand
ATCGACGCGTCTACTGCAGTTGCGGCTTTTTCAGAAAACTGCCGCGGTCGGCCGATTTGACGCGCAGCCAGGTTTCGCGGCCGTCGCGCAACACTCGCATCGGAATCTCGGCCCCCGCCGAGCCGCTTTCCCACAGTTTGCGATAGAAATCGGCCAGCCCGTCGACCGCGCCGTCCCGGATGTCGGAGATGATGTCGCCCTGGCGCAGGCCGGCCTTGGCCGCCGGGCCGCCCTCGGTCACGCTCATCACCACCACCCTGCCGTCGCTTTCGGCCGACAGGGCGCCGAGCCACGGGCGCGGCGGCTTGGCCACCTGGCCGCGTGTCAGGAGGTCGTCGAGAATGGGCGGCAAAAGATCGATCGGCACCACCATGTTGATATCGGCGACCTCGCCGTTGCGGCTCATCTGCAGGCGCAGCGAACCGATGCCGAGCAGCGAGCCGTCAGCGCCGAACAGCCCGGCACCGCCCCAGGAGGGGTGCGCCGGTGCAATGAAGATCGCCTCGTCGAGCAGATATTCCCAATAGCCGGCGAATTCCTGCTTGGTGACGATCCTGGCCTGCACCGACTGGCCGATGCCGTCGGCCAGCACGACGGCGTCGCCGATCCTGGCCTTGCCGGCATCGCCCAGCGCCACGGCCGGCAGGCCGAGCGGCGCCAGCGCCTGCACCAGGCCAAAGCCCGATTCCTGGTCATAGGCGAGCGCGTGCGCGGGGATGACGCGGCCGTCATGGCTGGTCAGCCAGACCTCTTCCGCTTCGGTGATGAGATAGCCGATGGTCAACACCAGCCCGTCATTGCGAATGACGACGCCGCTGCCTTCCCTGAGCGTGCCGAGCGCCCCGGCTGTAAAGGCATCTTCGGGGACAGTGGCCCGCACGGCAACGACCGAGCGCGGATTGGGATTGATGGTCATGCTTTTGTCCTGGGTGGGCTTTGGCGACATCTTCTATAGGTATGCCACGCCGGAGAAGGCGCAAGGGTAAGGAAGTGCCCAATTGCCGATGTTGGCCCTGCGGGCATCGATAATAGTTCAACGCAAGTTGAACTTACACATCCGCAGCCCTAGTTTATGGCGACCTGCCATCCTTCCCCGACACGAGGCCACGAAATGACCGACTACACCCCGCCGAAAGTATGGACCTGGAACAAGCCGAGCGGCGGAGCCTTTGCCAGCATCAACCGGCCGATCGCCGGACCGACGCATGACAAGGAACTGCCCGTCGGCAAGCATCCGTTGCAGCTCTATTCGCTGGCGACGCCGAACGGCGTCAAGGTCACCGTCATGCTGGAAGAGCTTCTGGCGCGCGGCCACAAGGGCGCCGAATACGATGCCTGGCTGATCCGGATCAACGATGGCGACCAGCTCGGCAGCGGCTTCGTCGAGGTCAATCCCAACTCCAAGATCCCGGCCCTGATGGACCGCAGCGGCAAGACGCCGGTGCGCATCTTCGAATCCGGTTCGATCCTGGTCTATCTCGCCGAAAAGATCGGCGAATTCATGCCGA
>NZ_RZRK01001113.1:0-1509 GCF_003997835.1 Mesorhizobium sp. M7A.F.Ca.CA.004.12.1.1 | reverse complement strand
CTGACCGGCGGCGCCGAGTGGCGCATGGGCGAGAGCGGCTTTTGCATGCGCACGGCCGGCGAGGTCGTCCACCACGCGTCCAACGTCAATCACGCCATGCGCACCGGCAAAGACCCACTGCTGGCGCTCTACATCTGGCGCGGCGGGCCACTGGCGCAGAAATCCGATATTGCCGGAACCGTGGCGCAGGGCAGGGGCTGATGGCCAGAGCGATCATGCTGCAGGGCACGGGTTCGGATGTCGGCAAGACGGTGCTGGTCGCCGGCCTCTGCCGCGCGGCAAAAAAGCGTGGGCTGAAGGTGCGGCCATTCAAGCCGCAGAACATGTCGAACAATGCCGCCGTCGCCGACATTCCGGGCGACAACAAAGCCGGCGGCGGCGAGATCGGCCGCGCGCAATGGCTGCAGGCGATCGCTTGCGGTGTGGCACCCTCGGTCCATATGAACCCGGTGCTGCTCAAGCCGCAGACCGATGTCGGCGCGCAGGTCATCGTGCAGGGCAAGGTGTTTGGCGAGGCGCGGGCGCGCGACTACCAGGCGATGAAGGGCCGGCTGATGGACGCCGTGCTGGACTCCTGGGGCAAGATCGGCGAGGGCGCCGATCTGGTCATCGTCGAGGGCGCCGGCTCGCCGGCCGAGATCAACCTTCGCAGCCGCGACATCGCCAATATGGGCTTTGCCACGCGCGCCGACGTGCCGGTGGTGCTGGTCGGCGACATCGATCGCGGCGGCGTCATCGCCTCGGTCGCCGGCACGCATCTGATCCTGCCGGAAGAGGACCGACGGATGATCGTCGGCTATCTCATCAACAAGTTTCGCGGCGACGTTTCGCTGTTCGACGACGGTATCAGGTCGATCGAGAAATTCACGGGCTGGCGCTGTTTCGGCGTCGTTCCGTGGTTGAAGGCGGCGGCACGCTTGCCTTCGGAAGATTCGGTGGTGCTGGAACGGCTGGCGTCTGGCGAAACGCGCGCGCTGAAGGTGGCCGTGCCGGTGCTTGGCCGCATCGCCAATTTCGACGATCTCGACCCGCTCAAGGCCGAACCGCAGGTCGAGGTGGTGTTCGTGCCGCCCGGAAAGCCATTGCCTGCCGATGCCGGGCTGGTGGTCATTCCAGGCTCCAAGTCGACGATCGGCGATCTGCTGAAGTTCCGCGAGAACGGATGGGATCGCGACTTGCTGGCCCATCGCAAGCGCGGCGGCCATGTCGTTGGTATCTGCGGCGGCTTCCAGATGCTCGGCCGCACAGTGCGCGACCCTGACGGCATCGAAGGCAGCGTCATCGAAGCCGAAGGGCTCGGCCTCCTCGACGTCGAAACGGTGATGGAACCGGAAAAGACGGTGCGCAACGTCAGCGCCCGTTCGGTGCCGTTCGACTTGCCGCTCGAAGGCTACGAAATCCACCTCGGCCGACACCGCCCCGTCCTCGACACCATTGATGACAGCGGAAGGCCGCAGCGTATCCGGTCCGATGGTGCGGCCGAGGTGGATTTCGTAGCCTTCGAGCGGC
>NZ_RZRK01001112.1:0-1512 GCF_003997835.1 Mesorhizobium sp. M7A.F.Ca.CA.004.12.1.1 | reverse complement strand
GACTGCGATATGGGACTGCGATCCTGCAAACTTCTATCTCGCGTTCGACGGCGATGATCCCAGCGACCACGCTTCGACGGATTTCATTCTTATCGACGCTGATGTCACTGACGTTGGCGGCAGGCTTACCTACGCCGCCAGCAGGGACAAGGGTCCTTGGCATCAACGTTACAAGAGCAAGAGCTGTGGGATCGCCTACCGATGGCTGCATGGCCGCGGTGTCACACCGCCTTTGCTCGGCGAGTACCAAGGCCAAGTTCACATCGTAGGAGGCATGCACCGCTTCCATCTTGCCAAGCACTATGGGACGACGCGCATGCCATTCCTCGTCCGGAGGGCCGAACTAGCCGCAGTAATGGCGTTGATCCCCTCGGCGACCGACACCGCCAACTCGTAATGGCGGGGACTGCAGAAAAGAAGCGAATGAGTTGCGAACTTACCGGGATCACTCCCCGAAAGCTGACCGACGGCTTCCGGCCCCGTTGCGGCCATTCTTACTCCCGCACTTTGGCTTTTCCAGCGCTAAACCGGCCTTGGGCGATGAATGGAAACGGTCAGATGTTCCCGGTCTGTGCTCGAAAAGTCGCATAAAAGGGCAGACTGGTGTGACGTCCGGAATTATTGGGCCTTTCACGGGTTTACCGGTCCCGAATTATCGGTTGCTGGCGGGCGGGCTATGCGATTGAAAACAGGAGAGTTTTCTGGCTAAGGGTGGGGTTTCAGACTGAGTTTACCAATGCCCTTAATGACGATTAATTCTGGATTGGCATCAGGTGATTGGGTTTGCGCAGAATATAGCCGCCCTTATTGGTAAACCCGCTCACGGTCGACAACGGATTGGTCAACCTAGGACGACAGGATTGGTAAACCGGAGCCGCCCTATCGACGAAGGTCTAGCTTGGCGCATTCACTGTCGCCGGTAGGCAGATATTCGGGCGACAATCGGGACCAGCGTGCGACGCCGCCAAGCGTGAGACACGTCGGCTACGCCGCAAATCGACACGGTTTGACCGGGCGCAATACCGCACCGATCTTCTAATCTCGGCTTAATTCCGGAGAGAGGCAGATAATTCCGGACGCCACACTGATTGGTAACCTAAGGCCACCCACCACGCGGATTGGTAGCCCACAGGAATAGGTTTGGTAACCCTTATCGAGTGAGGGCCGCTCGTACCTTTCGGCGGGTTCGTTTCAGTTCTAAGCCCGGCTTAATTCTGGACAACGACAGATAATTCTGGACGGCACAGTGGAACTCAACGCGTTGTAAGGATGGCATAGAGAAGCAGTAGCCCTCCAGTCTCGCTACTGGAAAAATTCTGGAAAATGGGTCTGCTTGGCTGGACGCAGAACGTTGTGATTATTCAGCCGGCATTTCTGAAGCTTCTCGAACACAAACAGCTTGCCTTCGCGCACGCTATCTTCGAGCGACTTCGCCTTCGCCAGATGCGCCGCAATCGCGCTGGCCAGCATGCAACCTGTTCCGCGCATCGATATAGCAAGGCGCGGCGGGTC
>NZ_RZRK01001111.1:0-1512 GCF_003997835.1 Mesorhizobium sp. M7A.F.Ca.CA.004.12.1.1 | reverse complement strand
GTCTGGACCTTGCCGAGATGGATGATCATCAGCTGCGCGATCTTGGGCTAACGCGGCAAGACGTGCGCCGCGAATGCGCGAAGTCCTTCTGGCAGCCCTAGCAGACCAGACGACACAACGTTTCGATGCCGCTCGAACTATCGACGCACCCCAAGGAGACCACAATGACCATCACCTGCTTCATCCGCTACGAGATCGACCCGTTCGGCAAGGCGGCCTTCGAGGAGTATGCGCGCAATTGGGGCCAGGCCATTCCACGCTGCGGCGCCGATCTGATCGGTTACTACGCGCCGCATGAGGGCTCGGCGACGACCGCGTATGCCGCCTACAACATCGAGAGCCTGGCCGCCTACGAAGCCTATCGCGCCCGGCTTGCCGCCGATCCCACCGGCAAGGCAAACTACGAATTCGCCAAGCGCGAGAGGTTCATCCTGAAGGAGGATCGCATGTTCCTGAAACTGGCCTCAGGCCCGCACGCGAAACTGGTGCTGCCGTGATTGCCGTGATCTTCGAGGTCGAGCCGGCGGAAGGCCGGCGCGACGCCTATCTGAGCATCGCCGCGGACCTGCGTCCACTGCTCGACGGCATTGACGGCTTTCTTTCCATCGAGCGTTTCCAGAGCCTGGCCGATCCGAACCGCATCCTGTCGCTGTCATTCTGGCGCGACGAGGAAGCCGTGAAGGCCTGGCGCAACACCGAGGAACACCGCCAGGCGCAGAAGGCCGGCCGGGGCGGTATCTTTGCCGGCTACCGTCTGCGCATCGCCCATGTGATGAGGGATTATGGACTGACGGAGAGAGACGAGGCGCCTAGGGATAGCCGGGCGGTGAATGGGTGAGTGGCAAGTTTCTTCCTTCTCCCCCTGTGGGAGAAGGTGTCGCCGCAGGCGACGGATGAGGGGTGTTCCAGGGAACGCCAACGTCTCACTCCGCTGGAACACCCCTCATCCGTCTCGGCGCTGCGCGCCGATCCACCTTCCCCCACAAGGGGGGAAGGGAAAAAACTATGCATTCCCGATCAGCACGCCGGCCGCGAACACCAGGGCGCCACCCAGCACCACCTGGAAGGCGGCACGCAGGAAAGGCGTCTGCATGTAGCGGTTCTGGACAAAGGCGATCGCCCACAATTCGAAGAACACCACCACCGCGGCAACCCCGGTGGCCGTCCAGAAATGCGGAATGACATAGGGGAGCGCGTGTCCGAGACCGCCCAGCGTCGTCATGATGCCGACGGTCAGACCGCGCTTGATCGGCGAGCCGCGGCCCGACAGCTTGCCGTCGTCGGAAGCGACTTCGGTGAAGCCCATCGAAATGCCGGCGCCGATCGAGGCGGCAAGCCCGACCAGCAGCGTCTGCCAGGTGTCGTGCGTGGCAAAGGCAGCGGCAAAGATCGGCGCCAGAGTGGACACCGACCCGTCCATCAGCCCGGCCAGCCCTGGTTGCACATAGGTGAGGATGAACTGGCGCTGCTCGGCGCTGGCCTCCTCGGCCTTGACGGCGCCCGGCACATGTT
>NZ_RZRK01001110.1:0-1517 GCF_003997835.1 Mesorhizobium sp. M7A.F.Ca.CA.004.12.1.1 | reverse complement strand
GCCTCGATCTGGTCGACCACGGCCGCGCTATCGGCACAGAGCGAGATTTTCGACATTCTGGACAGCGCGGCCAGTCGCGCCAGCTTGCGGGAGGAAACGACCTCGTTCGAAACGAGAATGTCGCCTATACCTCCCCAGGCGAGAACCTCGGCCTCCGCTGTCTTTTGCACGCATTGGCCGATCGTCCCTCTGGCAATCTGCCAGTGAGCAATGACCGGGGACTTGTGGGTTTTCGCGTGAGCGCGCAACCGCACACCTGCTTTACGGCAGAATGCGGCCATACGGTCGAGATTTCCTTCCATTGCATCGAGATCGATGATGAGGGCAGGGGTATCGATATCCGCTTCGCTCATTCCGGGCTCGGCAGGCGGGCGCTGGACCATTTTGTCTTTCTCCGATCGCGATGATGCCAATCAGGACCACGCAGGCGAGGGATCGTCCTTGCCTGATATGCGAGACGATCGACGGACAACCCGCATCATCCGCGTCAGGCGGCTATCGACGATCGCGTCTGCTGCGAGAGGGTTTCGAAATTGTCGCGAATATAGGCCGCGGCACGCAAGGCGAGCGCCGAGATGGTGGCCGTCGGATTGACGACGCCGCCGGTGGTGAGCACGCTTCCATCGACAATGAAGAGGTTTGGCACCTCCCAGGTCTGGTTCCATTGGTTGACGACGGATGTCGATGGGTCGCTGCCCATCCGGCAGGTGCCGATCATGTGCCAGGCTGGTGTGCGATAAACGCCCTCCTTGTCGCGATAATCATGCAGCCGATATTCGAAAGCACCGCAGGCCTTTGCGAGCTCTTCGAGGCGATCCAGCATGTAGTTCATCATACGCTTGTCGTTCTCGCCGGGCGCGTAGCGGGTCTTTGCCGCAGGCACGCCATCGGAATCCTTCAGCACAGGATCCAGCGTCACGCGGTTTTCCGGATTGGGCAGATCGTCGCCAATGGCGAAAACGCCGATGGAATGGCCGAAGTGGCGCTCGAACCAAGGGTGATGGTCGCGGCCCCATGGCGCGTGGGCCGGCGTGAACCAGCCTGCCGCAAGCTCTCCGGCCGACGGCGTGGAGGTGATGCAATTGAAGTTGAAACCGTTGACGAAACCGCGCGACACGTCCGTCTCGGCAAACTGCCGCGACAGCAGGGATGCGACGTAACCGATATGACCGTCGACAGGCTCGTCGACCCACATTTCGCAGGCAACCAGCGTGTGGTGCAGAAGATAACGTCCGACCTGATCATTGGCGTTGGCAAGATTGTCGGATGCAAGAAGGAGCCGTGGCGTTCCGATGCCGTTCGCGGCCACGATAACCAGTTTTGCGCCCTGGAAATGTTGCTTCCCGGTCTTGCGGTCGACATAAAGAGCGCCGCTCGCGCGGCCGTCCGGGTCCTTCTCGATCTTGAGCACGCGGGCGTTGATGCGCAGTTCGCAGCCGGCATCCAGAGCCTTGGGCCAGATGGACAGCGAATATTTGCTCATCGATCCACGTGGGCAGCCGTTGCATGTGCCGCAG
>NZ_RZRK01000110.1:0-11046 GCF_003997835.1 Mesorhizobium sp. M7A.F.Ca.CA.004.12.1.1 | reverse complement strand
GGCCGCGGCAATCGACATGCGCCCGAACGACGAATACCACGCCATGGCACGGTGAATTTGCTTTCTTCTCCCCTTTTTACGGGGAGAAGATGCCGGCAGGCAGGCGAGGGGCACCAACGTCTGTGAATCGAGGGCCAACTTTGCGCTGCCCCTCACCCGACCCTTCGGGACACCCTCTCCCCGTAAGCGGGGCGAGGGAACGTCACCGAGCAGCGATCGCCGCCGCGGCGCCGGCCATCGTCGTCGCGCTGACGCGGTTGGCGATCTTCATGGCGCGTTTGCTCTTCAAAAGCTTGCGCGCCTGTGATGCGGCGAGCACCCAGGCGAGATCGATGGCGACCAGCACCACGGCCATGGTCGCCGTCAGCTCGACCCAGCCGACGATGCTGACCGAAGCGAGGTCGATGATGGTCGGCAGCAGCGCCAGGTAGAACATCATGATCTTGGGATTGCCAAGCGTCACCGCCATGCCGGCGAAGAACAGCTTTGCCGGAGAATCCTCGCGCGGCATCTCGCCCCCTTCTGCATCGACAGGCGCGGTCCACATTTTCCAGGCGAGGTAAGCGAGATAGGCGACGCCGACCCATTTCACCACGACGAAAGCGAAATGGAAGGTCTGCGCCACGACAGCCAGGCCGAACACCGCCAGCGACAGCCAGATGCCCTCGCCGATCCACATGGCGAGCAGGAACGGGAACACGTCGCGAAACCCTTTCGAGATAACGCGCGCAACGAGCGCCGCGATCGAGGGGCCGGGCGAACCGGCGGCAACGAACAAAGCGGCGGCGAAGATCAGGAGCGAGGTGGGGTGCATAACCGGGGTCTCTGGTTGAAAACCTTCGATTTCGGATATTAGCGCAAGTGGCTCGGCTGCGGTAGCACCGACAAAAGACCCTTGTCGGTCCAGCATCTCGCGGCTAGAAAGGCCGCCGCGAAACAATTTTGAGCGTCACTTTGCCTACGTAGCCGCCGGTCTCGTCAACTCCCCCGACACACTGCATGACTCCGCATTCGCGGTGTCTGTTTTCATTTCATGTGTTCTTCTGGGCGGCGGTTCGAGACCGGTTTGGCACTGCTGAACCGTTGTTGCGCGCTGCCGCCCGTGACATCCGATTTCCGATCATAGCAAGCGACCGCCACGCCGCGCCCGCATGGGCATCTCGACATCGCCGGCCTGATGAACTTCCCGACGGGAAGGGCTTATCGGCATGTCTGGACTCCAGCGTATCCACTGGGCAATCGCGCCCAAGACCGCACCTCGGCCGCTCATCAGCTGCAGTCGTTGCGGCACTGTGAAGGCCTATTGCAGCAGCGGGAAATTCCGCGTCAACGCCAACGGCAAACGCATCGACGTGTGGCTGATCTATCGCTGCATCGACTGCGACAACTCCTGGAATTTCGGCATTTTCGAGCGCTGCAACCGCCGCGACATCGACCCGACGCTGCTGGCGGCGCTCGAACGCAACGATCCTGCACTCGCTCACCGTCATGCCTTCGATGTAATCGCGTTGCGCAACCGGATCGGGCGCGTCGAGGAGTTCTCCGATGTCAGCATTCACAAGCGCAGGCTCGGCGACACCGGGGAAGCCGCGACCGTGTTGGAGATCCAGCTTGGACTGGAAATGCCGACATCGCTGCGACTCGACCGGCTGCTCGCTGGCGAACTCGGCATCTCGCGATCACGGCTTCAGGCGCTGGAGGAGAGGCGGCTGCTCATCGTTGACCCGGATGGCGCAAAGGCCCTGCGCAAGCCTACCCGCGCGGGAATCGCGATCCGCATCGATCTGGCCGGCGAGGCCGATCGGCAGGCCATCATCTCGGCTGCCGGTGGATGAACGAAAAAGGGGCGGAACACTGGTTGCTCCGCCCCTATCGACTGTCGGAAAATAGAGAGCTTACGCCGCGCCGACCACCTTGGACGACTTCTCGAACCGCTTGCGCTCGTTCGGATCGAGATAGAGCTTGCGCAGCCGAATGGTCTTGGGCGTCACTTCGACCAGTTCATCGTCCTGAATCCAGGCCAGCGCGCGTTCCAGCGTCATGCGGATCGGCGGCGTCAGCTTGACCGCCTCGTCCTTGCCGGCGGCACGGATGTTGGTCAGCTTCTTGCCCTTGAGCACGTTCACTTCAAGATCATTGTCGCGGCTATGGATGCCGATGATCATGCCCTGATACACCTTGACGCCCGGATCGATGACCATCGGGCCGCGATCTTCCAGGTTCCACATGGCGTAGGCGACCGATTCGCCCTGTTCGTTGGAAATCAGCACGCCATTGGTGCGGCCCGGCAGCTCACCCTTGTAGGGCTCATAGGCGTGGAAGAGCCGGTTCATCACGGCGGTGCCGCGCGTGTCGGTCAAAAGCTCCGACTGGTAGCCGATCAGGCCACGGGTCGGCGCGTGGAAGACGATGCGCTGGCGATTGCCGCCGGACGGGCGCAGTTCGACCATCTCGGCCTTGCGCTCGGACATCTTCTGCACGACGACGCCGGCATGCTCCTCATCGACGTCGATGACGACTTCTTCGACCGGCTCCAGCAATTCGCCGTTCTCGCCCTTCTGCATGACGACGCGCGGACGCGACACGGCGATTTCAAAGCCTTCGCGGCGCATCGTCTCGATCAGCACGGCCAGCTGCAATTCGCCGCGGCCGGAGACGAAGAACGAATCCTTGTCGGGCGATTCCTCGATCTTCAGCGCGACATTGCCTTCGGCTTCGCGCAGCAGGCGGTCGCGGATGACGCGGCTGGTCACCTTGTCGCCTTCGGTGCCGGCCAGCGGACTGTCATTGACCAGGAACGACATCGTCACGGTGGGCGGATCGATCGGCTGCGCATGCAGCGGTTCGCTTACGCTCGGGTCGCAGAACGTGTCGGCGACGGTGCCCTTCGACAGGCCGGCAATGGCGACGATGTCGCCCGCCTGCGCTTCTTCGATCGGCTGGCGCTCAAGGCCGCGGAAGGCCAGGATCTTCGAAATACGGCCGGTTTCGATCTGGGTGCCGTCATGGTGCAGCACCTTGACCGGCTGGTTGGCCTTCAGCGTGCCGCTCTCGATACGGCCGGTGATGATGCGGCCGAGGAACGGATTGGCTTCCAGGATGGTGCCGATCATGCGGAACGGGCCGGGATGAACGGTCGGCTCCGGCACATGCTTGATGACGAGGTCGAACAGCGGTCCCAGCTGCTGGTCCTTGGGTCCTTCCGGATTTTCCGAAACCCAGCCATCGCGGCCTGAACCGTACAGAATCGGGAAGTCGAGCTGCTCGTCGGTGGCGTCGAGCGCCGCGAAAAGGTCGAACACCTCGTTGACCACCTCGACGTGACGGGCGTCCGGACGGTCGATCTTGTTGATGACGACGATCGGCTTCAGGCCGACCTTGAGCGCCTTGCCGACGACGAACTTGGTTTGCGGCATCGGCCCTTCGGCTGCGTCGACCAGCACGATGGCTGAGTCCACCATCGACAGGATGCGTTCGACCTCGCCACCGAAATCGGCGTGGCCGGGGGTGTCGACGATGTTGATGCGGGTATCCTTCCAGTCGACCGAAGTCGCCTTGGCCAGGATGGTGATGCCGCGTTCCTTTTCGAGGTCGTTGGAATCCATGGCGCGCTCGGCGACGCGCTGATTGTCTCGGAAGGAGCCGGACTGCTTCAAAAGCTGGTCGACCAGGGTGGTCTTTCCATGGTCGACGTGCGCGATGATCGCGATATTACGGATTTTCATGTTCTGGTCTCGGAAGCGTTGCAGGCAGCAGGCCAAAAGGCGCTGCCTCTTTCGGTTGCGCGGCTCATACAGGGTTTTTCGCAGTTGCGAAAGAGGAGGAGCGTCACCAAATACTCATCAAATCTTAAGCATCTGCGTGTGAGATGATTTTGTTAACCAAGGCGGGAACCCTTTGGGGCCCGGGCAGTTCAAACGTCATGACCGATAAACTCAACCGATTCTGGCCGCTCATCGCGTCTGTTGCCTTCGCCGTCCTGCTGGCGGCCAACGCCGCACAGTCAGCCGCGACGATGAAGGAATCACGGCCTGCCTTGCTGTCAGAGGCACAGTCGGCCGAGCAGATTTTCGCCGACGCACCAGACGGCGTCGACCCGATGGTGACCGGCCCGGTCAGCGCCGCCTTCAAGCAGCGCCAGGACTCCGCCAACTGCGACAGCGCCGTCTGGCCGAATATTCCCATGGTCTGCTACCCGGACTAGTCAGCGCTTCACCCCCCGCCCCGTCTCGCCAGCTTCGCTTTGCGAAGCCGCCGCCGACCTTCCCCACAAGGGGGAGGGTTGAGAAGCGCGCTTACGCCGACCGCACCGGGTCGAGCGTCACCTTGTAGAGTTCGTTGTCGTCGCGATCCATCAGCCGCACCGTCATCTGCTCGCTGGCGCCTGAAATATCGACGAGCCCGAAGAATTGCAGCCCGGCCGAGGGCGGCAGGTTCTGTCCCTGTTCGGCGGTCGGCGCCTTGATGAACTTCAGCTCCGGACCGAACGTCATGTCGAAATCGTTGGGACCGAACGTGCCGGCATGGATCGGACCCGAGACGAATTCCCAGAACGGATTGAACTCCTGGAACTGCGCCTTGTCCGGGTTGTAATAATGCGCGGCCGTGTAATGCACATCTGCGGTGAGCCAGACGGTGTTGCTGATGCCGGCATTCTTTATGAAGCGCAGCAGGTCGGCGATCTCGAGCTCGCGCCCTTTTGGCAAGCCATTGTCGCCATTGCTGACCGCTTCGGCGCCAACCTTCTTGGTGCCGTCGTCCCAGACGACGAGGCCGAGCGGCACGTCGGCGGCGATGATTTTCCAGGTCGCCTTCGAATTCGCCAGTTCGCGCTTCAGCCATTTCGTCTGCTGCTCGCCGAGCATGCGCGACTGCGGCGTCATCTCATCCTGCATGTCGGGACCATTGGGGCCGCGATAGGAGCGCATGTCGAGGAAGAACACGTCGAGCAGCGGCCCATAAGCGATCTTGCGATAGACGCGGCCGGGCTCGGACGGTTCGTAGCGGATCGTCGTCATCTCGTGGAAAGCCCGCGCCGCGCGGGCCGCCAGCACGTGGATGGATTTTTCCGTGTAGCGGCTGTCGGCGCTGAGATCCTTGGAATCCGACCAGTTGTTCAGCACTTCATGGTCGTCCCACTGGTAGAAAGTCGGGCAGATGGCGCTCAGGCCGAGCACGTTCCTGTCCATCATGTTGTATTTCCACTGGTCCCGGTACTCGTCCAGCGTTTCGGCGACCTTGCGCTTGCCGTCGATCAGCACGACGTTCTTCCACTTGCCGCCGCCGGGCAGGTCGACCTCGTCCTTCATGGCGCCGTCGGCATAGATGGTGTCGCCTGAATGCAGGAAGAAGTCGGGCGTGTGCTTGCCGATCGTGGCGTAGGTCTTCATGCCGGTCTCATCGATGCCCCAGCCCTGGCCGGCGGTGTCGCCGGACCAGGCAAAGCGGATGTCGCGCTTCGAGGCTGGCGCCGTCCTGAAACGGCCGGTGATCGGCTCCGAAACGGCGTTGATGTCGGCGAGATCGGCCGATGTCATGCGGTAGAAGATATCCTGGTCCGAAGCGAGGTCGGTGAGCAGCCGCTTGACCGTGTAATCGCTGGCCGGCGACGTATCGAGCGGCGCCAGCCGCGTCGCACTGGCGAAATTCTCCGTCGACGACACCTCGAACATGACGCGCGACGGTCGGTCGGTGCGCGTCCACACCATGCCGCTGGTGGCGTCGACATCTCCCGACTGGACGCCATGGGTGAAGGAAGGCCGCTGATTGGCGCGCGAATAATAGGGCAGCGCCAAGCTCGAGACGCCGGCCAGGCCAACGGCGCTGGCGGATGTGACGAAGGCGCGGCGGGTCATCGAGAGCTTGTTCATGGCTGTCTCCTGGTGGCTTGAACGGCGCCACCAAGGTCCAGCGTCAATGTTTCAGGCGCATCTCGGGATGATGAAGTTTTGATAACAATGAACAGGGTAATCTCCCCCTCGAGGGGGAGATGTCGCCAAAGGCGACAGAGGGGGTCGCCGCGCGTGGAGCGCTAACCTCCTTCTATCGCAAGAGGCCGAGCCCAGTCGGACCGACCCCCCTCTGGCCGCTTCGCGGCCATCTCCCCCTCGAGGGGGGAGATTAGCGTCGCGCCTAAGCCGCTTGCGGCTCCGGATCGAACGCCGGCTTGCTGGTGTTGATCAGCAGCGAGATACAGGCGGCGGCGATTGCCGTCATGCCGGCGATCAGGAAGGCCAGTTCGTAATTGCCCTGCAGCTCGCGCATGGTGCCGCCAAAGGCGGCGGCAGCGGCCGCACCGATCTGGTGCCCGGCGACGATCCAGCCGAACACGATCGGCCCACTGCGATCGCCGAACGCCTCGTTGGCGAGCCGCAGCGTCGGCGGCACGGTGGCGATCCAGTCGAGGCCGTAGAGCACGGCGAAGATGATCAAGCTGGTGGCCGAGAAGCCGGAATAGGGCAGATAGATCAGCGACAGGCCACGAATGCCGTAATAGACGCCGAGCAGCTTGCGCGGATCGTAGCGGTCGGTGAGCCAGCCCGACAACGTCGTGCCGATCAGGTCGAAGATGCCCATCATCGACAGCAGGCCGGCGGCCTGCACTTCGCCGATGCCCATGTCGCCGCAGAACGCGATCAGATGCGTGCCGACCAGCCCGTTGGTGGTGAAGCCGCAGACGAAGAAGGTGGCGAACAGATACCAGAACACCCGCGTGCCGGCGGCACGGCGCAGCGTCGAGAACGTATGCGCCAGAAAATTGCCCTGTGACGCAGGCGGAGTGGGCGGCACGTCGTCAGCCTCGGCGCCGTAGCGCACCATGCCGATCGATGCCGGCCGCTCCGGCACCAGCAGCCAGACCAGCGGTATCAGGGCAGCGGTCGCGATCGCGACCGCAATGACAACCGGCTGCCAGCCGCCCGACTGCGCCAGCGCGGCGATCAGCGGCAGGAACACCAGCATGCCCGAGGCGCTGGAGGCCGACATCAATCCCATGACAAGCCCGCGATTGGTCTTGAACCACCGGTTGACGATGGTCGCGCCGAGCACGCTGGCGACAGCACCGGAACCAATGCCCGAGAACACGCCCCAGGTGATGAACAGATGCCACGGCTTGGTCATCAGCAGGCTGAGCGCGGTCGAGCCCGACATCACCACCAGCGAGGCCAGCAGCGTGCGGCGAAGCCCGATGCGCTCCATCAGGGCTGCGGCAAATGGCCCTGTCAGGCCGTAAAGCAGGATGCCGACACCGGCGGCCAGCGAGATGATGTCGCGCCGCCAGCCGAAACTGTTCTCCAGCGGCAGCATCATGACCGAGGGTGCGGAGCGCAGGCCAGCCGCGACCAGCAGGCTAAGGAAGATCACGCCGACCACGACGAAAGCGTAGCGCTGGCCAAAGGGGCGGGATTGAGCTATCATGTTACTGACCGGTACGTTGCAGGTGGAGTATGTATACGTACCGATCGGTAACATTGTCAATCGAGCCACACGATGCCAACCGACAAAAATATTGATCTGACCATCAGCGACGATCATGCGTCGGCGCCGCCGAAAGCAGCCAAGAAGATCCTCGATGTGGCTTATGACCTGTTCTACCGGCGCGGTATCAGGGCGATCGGCGTCGACGAGATCGTCAAACGTGCCGGCGTCACAAAGCCCAGCCTCTATCGCAGCTTTCCGTCCAAGGATGAACTGGCCGCCTCCTATCTCAGGCAGTACGATCTTGAATATTGGGAGCGTTTCGACGAGGCGGTTGCCGCTCATCCCGGCGACCCGCGCGCACAGATCAAGGCTTTCCTGACCCGCATCGGCAAGCGCACGCAAGTGGCGGACTATCGCGGCTGCGGCATGACCAACGCGGCGGTCGAATATCCCGACCACAGCCATCCGGCCCGTGTGGTCAGCGAGGCCAACAAGCAGGAATTGCGCCGCCGCCTACGCGCCATGGCGGTTGCGATGGGCGCGCAAGACCCTGACACGCTCGGCGACGGCCTTCTGCTGCTGATCGAAGGCGCCTATATCAGTGGCCAGCTGTTCGGGCTCGGCGGCCCGGCGCAAGCGGTCGCCCGCAACGCGGACCTGCTGATTGAAGCGAGCTTGAAGAAATAACGTTTGGCGCTACGCTGCGGCAGCTTGCAACGGAGATTGACCGCCATGCGTGCCATTCTGATCCCGCTTGTTCTGGTCGGTCTCGGTCGGGCTGCGCAAGCCGACGGCATTTCCAGCGCCTACACCGATCTGGATTCGAAAAAGGATTGCGTGACCTACGCGCAGGCCGAGGAAGGCGACGGCGACTGGGCCGAACTCGCCTGTTCGGGCTATCGCGGCTATCCCGTACTGATAGCCTATGACGATGCCCGTGAATCGCTGTTCTACGGCTTTCCCCCCGGCGGCGACATGACAACGGTCTGGGAGAGCTTTTCCGGTTTCAATTCGTCCGGAGCCAAGATCGAATGGCGCATCGAGACCACCGGCGACAAGGCTGTGCCCTATGCAGCCATCCATCGCCGCTCGATCAGCAATCCCGAGGACGAGAAAAAGCCGACCGAGGTGCTGCTCGTCGCCAAGGTCGGCCAGATGGACGCCCGCGACGGCTGCACCGTCGGCCTGGTGCTGGCCACCGGCAATCCCACCGCCAACGATCAGGCGCGCAAGCTTGCCGACGACAAGGCACGCACCTTCGCCTGCGGCAAGGACAGGCGCACCGTCATCGGCAATGTGCCGGCTTTTGGCCGGGTGGATAACTGAGCACGGCGGAGATTGGGCATCGCACCCGTAGCTTCGTCATCCACGGGCGGAGCAAGGAGCGTAGCGACGCAGCGCAGACCCGAGGATCCATGCCGCGACATCAACACCGCCGCGGCGGTGCAGAATTCCGTTCCGCCGCACACGTCGCCTGGCGTCACGGCATGGATACCAGGGTCTCCGCGACGCCGCTTTGCGGCTGCTCCGCCCTGGTATGACGAAGTTGGGCTACTTGCTCGCCTTGGCCCGCTCGATCGCATCGACGATCATCTTCTTGGCATATTTGGAATCGTGCCAGCCTTCGATCTTGACCCATTTGCCGGGCTCGAGATCCTTGTAGTGCTCGAAGAAGTGCTGCACCTGCTGGCGCGTGATGTCGGGCAGCTGGGTGTATTCGGTGACGTTCTCGTAGCGCAGCGTCAGTTTCGGCGACGGCACGGCAATGATCTTCTCATCCTGGCCGGCATTGTCTTCCATGATCAGCACGCCGATCGGCCTGACGTTGATGACGCAGCCCGGCACCAGGGCGCGCGTGTTGCAGACCAGCACGTCGATCGGATCGCCGTCGCCCGACAGCGTGTGCGGCACGAAGCCGTAATTGCCGGGGTAGCGCATCGAGGTGTGCAGGAAGCGGTCGACGAACAGCGTGCCGGCTTCCTTGTCCATCTCATACTTGATCGGCTCGCCGCCGATCGGCACCTCGATGATGACGTTGACGTCCTCAGGCGGGTTCTTTCCGCTGGCTATGGCTTCAATGCGCATGGCTTAAATCCCTCTCTCGATGGACGATCGATAGCGGGCGGCGCGTCATGGTGCAATGCGGCGAATGGTGCTGGCTGAAATCGGGAGACGCAATGGCCGAAGGGCCGGGCTGTCATTCCCAGACGAAAGCGACCTTCTTGAGCGCCTTCTGCTCGAAGATCTCGACGCCTTCCGCAACATCGCGGCCGCCGGCGCCGGCATAAAAGGCGAGTGCGTTCTGGTTGTCTTCCAGCGCCCACACGACCATGCCTTTCAGCCCGTGATCGGCCAACCGCGCCTTGGCTGCCGAAAACAGGCGGCTGCCGAGCCCGATGCCCTGATATTCCGGCCGCAGGTACAATTCGTAGATTTCGCCTTGCTGCCTGAGTTCACGGGCGCGGTTCTTGCCGATCGTCGCATAGCCGGCGATCTTTCCGCCGATCTCGACCACCAGAACAGTGGCGGCGCGGCGAATCGCATTCGCCCACCAGTCGGCACCTCGACGGTTGATCATCGATGTCAGGGTGCGGTGCGGAATGATGCCGGAATAGGCGCCGCGCCAGGCCTCCAGATGCACCTCGGCGATGGCACTGGCATCGCGCGGGTCGGCTTTCCGGATGTCGATCGTCAGCGTATTCATGATTTGTTAACCATAAACCCGCATCGCCCGATTGCAAGAGTCCCGGCGGCCCGCCGGCTGCTTTCTCACAGGCGATCATGGCACTGATGAGATCAGGCAAAGCCTGCTTGAAAACGCGCTCAGCCGAGGCGGATGGCGTGGCCTTCGAGAACCGGAGAGGAGCGTTGTTTTGCACGTGAGCACCGGCCTACGCCGGCCGAAGCCTGCCTGCCAAGGCCGCTTATGAGTGAGTGCTTCGGTCGGCGAAAGCCGGAAGCGCAGAAAACCGCGTCAGGCGTCCGGCTGAGTAGCGTTTGCAGGCGGGCTTTCAGATTTCGACGAGATGGTCGTCAAGTTCGTTGCTGTCGCCCACCGTGACCGGGAAATGCTCGGCCAGCACCGCACCCACCTGCTCGATCGCCTTGACGAAGCCGTCGGCAAGCCGGTCGTCGCCGGCATGCGCGGTAAGGTCGCGCACGACACCGTCCCAGACATGCTGGCCGACCTTGGCGTCGATGCCCGAATCGGCAACCACTTCGGCGTAGCGTTCAGCGATCGAGACGAAGACCAGCACGCCGGTGCGCGCCGTGGTGCGGTGGACGTTGCGGGCAAGGAACTGCTTGCTCGCGTTGGCGTGCGCCGCCTGGTAGCGCAGCCGCCTCGGCACCAGATGGATGCGCAGGCCGGGCAGCGCCCACAACAAGGCCAGCACGCAGGCAAGCGCCAGGAGCTGGGCGAGGACGAAATGCGGCAGCCGGATCGACAGCCACCAGGCCTCCAGACCGTAGCCGACCGCCAGGCTGACGATCAGCATGCACACGGTCGCCATGAAGGCGGCCGGGAAGAAATAGCCGTCGCTGGCATGCGCCACGACGCAGTAGATCTCGCCGTCGGTTTTCTCCTCGGCGGCGCGGATCGTGGTTGCGATGCGCTCATGATCCTGC
>NZ_RZRK01001109.1:0-1521 GCF_003997835.1 Mesorhizobium sp. M7A.F.Ca.CA.004.12.1.1 | reverse complement strand
GGCGAGATCAGCGGCACGCTCGCTTGTCGTGAGGATCAGGCAGACGGCGCCATCGTTGATCAGGCAATAATCGAATAGGCGCAGCGGGGCGACGATCGGACGGGAATTCTCATGGTCGTCGATAGTCATTGCCTCCTTCATCACCGCGCCGGGATTGAGTTGCGCATGGCTGCGGAAGGCGACGGAAACTTCAGCGAGTTGCCGCGTCGTCGTACCGTAAAGCTCCATGTGGCGACGGAACATCATGGCGTGGGCGCCGCCGGGCGAGGTGAACCCCCAAGGGTCCCAATGGCCCGGCATTTCACCTCCGCCGTAGAAGACGCGGCGAGATCGGCCGATGTTGGCGTAAAGCAGCGCGACATATTTCGCCTGGCCGCTCGTCAAGGCGATCGTTGCCTCGATGAGGCCGATGCCCGACATGCGACCATGCCCCGGTAGGGTGATCGTCCAACGCGGATCAAGTCCCAGGACTTCGCCCATCCGGTAGTAGCTCGGAATACGACATGTAAGCAGGCCGTCGACCGCGCCCTTGTCCAGTCCGCAATCTGCAACCGCGTTGCGAAACGCCTCAGCCGCCAGGCCATACTCGTCCATGTCGGGAAAGTTGCCGTACGCCGTCGTGCCGACGCCCACCACCGATACTTTATCTCGAAGCCCAGAAAAGCCTTGCATCGTCCCTCCGTAATGGATGATGCATTTTATTTTATTTTGGTCAAGAGGCTCGGAACCGTTTCAGAGGCCGCGTGTCCCGACATAAATCGAGTAAAGAGACGAGGCAGCGGCTATGAACAGGCGATTGCGCTTGGGCCGCCGAACGTCAGGTTTGTGACGGGTTTCCGGGACCGCAATCTTACCGATTAATTCCCCTCGGGGCTGATGCAGTGAACACCATCAGCCGCGCTTGTCCAGATATTGCCATCGAGGTCCACGCTGAACCCGTCAGGCACCCCGGCATCGATCATGGCGAATGTCCGGCGGTTGCCAAGCCCACCATCGGCCGCTACGTCAAAAGCTAGGATCTCATGTGCGCCACCCAGGCGTGTGCGTCGCGCCTGAGTCGGCAACGAAAAGGATTTTCTCGGTGGGCGAGAAGGCCAGACCATTGGGCTTGTCCAGTTTGTCCGTGGCGATCGCCAGCTTGCCATCGAGGGGATCAAGGCGGAAAACGCAGCGGCGCCCGAGCTCGCTGGAGGCGCGGTTTCCTGTGTAATCGCTGAGAATTCCATAATCCGGGTCGGTAAACCAGATCGAATCATCCGAGCGTACGACGATGTCGTTTGGCGAGTTGAGCCGCTTTCCCTCGTAGCTATCGGCGAGAACGGTCTGCCTCCCGTCAAGTTCGGTGCGGACGACGCGACGATTGCCGCTCTCGCAGGTGGCAGACGCCCTTGGCGGTCCCGGGTGTTGCCATTGGCGTTGCCGGACGGATGGCGAAAGACGACCGGTGGCTGCCCTTTGGCGACAGTAATATTTGCTCTGCTGGAACGTCGCTAAGAAGGAGAATCTCGAGATCCACAAAAC
>NZ_RZRK01001108.1:0-1522 GCF_003997835.1 Mesorhizobium sp. M7A.F.Ca.CA.004.12.1.1 | reverse complement strand
GTCCTATGCGCCGCGCGAACGCTCGGGCATGGTGTCGGCGGTCATCAATGCCACCCGCCAGAGCGGCCTTGCCATCGGCATCGCCTTGCTCGGCGCCTTGATGAGCATGCGGGCAACCAACCTTTTGACCGGGTATCTCGGCGATGCCGGTGTCGCCAACGCGGAAGCGGTCGCCCGTGCTGCGATTTCACGGCATGATTTCGCAACCGATGCGGCGATGGGCGAAAGCGGCGTGCATGAACTCTATGCTGCCGCCTATGCCGGCGGCTTCCACGCCGCGATGCTGACGGCAGCGATCGGCGCGTTCCTCACCGCCGCATTGCTGGTCGCCGTGCTGGCGCCGGCCGAGGCGCGCTCGGCCAAAGAGACCAAGCACGAGGCGTGAGGCTGACGGCCCATTAAAAAACCCGGCGGTGAAGCCGGGTTTTTGCATTCATAGTGCGTCGGTCAGGTCAGCGAAGCCGTAAAACGCTGGATGCGTGTGCAGGCTTCTTCCAGAAGCGTCTCCGAGGTCGCGTAGGAGATGCGGAAGTTGGGCCCGAGGCCGAAGGCCGAGCCGAACACCACCGCGACGCCCTCGGCTTCGAGCAGTTCCGAGCAGAAGGTCTCGTCGGTGTCGATCAGCCTGCCGGCCTTGGTCTTCTTGCCGATCAGCTGGGCGCAGGAAGGATAGACATAGAAGGCGCCTTCCGGCGACGGACAGGTGATGCCGCGTGCCTGGTTGAGCATCGACACGACAAGGTCGCGCCTGCCTTGAAAGATCGCCTTGTTTTTGGCGATGAAATCCTGCGGGCCATTCAGCGCCTCGACGGATGCCCATTGCGCAATGGTGCAGGCGCCCGATGTCTGCTGACCCTGGATCATGTCCATCGCCTTGATCAGTTGAACCGGACCCGCCGCATAACCGATGCGCCAGCCGGTCATTGCATAGGCTTTCGACACGCCGTTCATGGTCAGCGTGCGCTCGTAGAGCTTAGGCTCGACCTCGGCGATGGTCCTGAAGACGAAATCGCCATAGGTCAGGTGCTCGTACATGTCGTCGGTCAGCGTCCAGACATGCGGATGCTTCAACAGCACGTCGGCCAGCGCGCGCAATTCGGCTTCGGTATAGGCGGCACCCGACGGGTTCGACGGCGAGTTCATCAGCAGCCATTTGGTCTTCGGCGTGATCGCCTTTTCCAGCACGGAAGCGGTCAGCTTGAAGCCGTTGTCGATCGAGGTGTCGGCAAACACGGAGGTGCCGCCGCATATGGCCACCATCTCGGGGTAGCTGACCCAATAGGGGCGAGGAATGATGACCTCGTCGCCGGGGTTCAGCGTCGCCATGAAGGCGTTGAACAGGATCTGCTTGCCGCCGGTGCCGACTATGGTCTGCTCGGGCTTGTAGTCGAGATTGTTCTCGCGCTTGAACTTTTTTGCGATCGCCTCGCGCAGCGGCACGATGCCCGAAACCGGCGGATACTTGGTTTCGCCACGGCGGATCGCCTCGATTGCCGCATCCTTGATGTTGTCGGGCGTGTCG
>NZ_RZRK01001107.1:0-1525 GCF_003997835.1 Mesorhizobium sp. M7A.F.Ca.CA.004.12.1.1 | reverse complement strand
TCACGGCGAAGCGCCCCGTCTTGCGGCAAAGCGCCACCAGGCCGGCACCAACCAGCGACGTTCGAGAAACCCTGCCGATTCCTTCACCCGAGCGAGGTGATGATCTCGCGGTAGGCTAGTTCGGGAAAGGCCTTCAGCGTCCGCGTCCTGACATTGCCCGCTGCCGCCAGCATCAGCGAGAAGCGCGCCAGCACCGCGTCGTCGGGCGCTTCGACCACAGCCACCATATCGTATTCGCCCATGGTCAGGTAGAACGCTTTGAACGACCCGCCCATGTCTCCCAGTTGCCTCCTGGCGGCGTCGAGCCGCTTCGGTGACTCGCGTATGTTCCTGGCACCCTGCTCCGTCCAGTTCATCAGCACGATGTAGCTTGTCATGGCACACCTCCCTCCGGGGCCACGGAGCACGGCGGCTTCGCCGGGGCGGGCATCCGGGTTGTCGCCCAGAAAATGCATCCGACACCGAAATTATCCTCCCGAAGGGCCTGGCCCGCAAGAGTGCGTCGCACAACAAAAAAGGGCGCCATTGGCGCCCTTGAACTCTTTGCATCGGTAAGTCTCAGCTATCCAGGAAGCTGCGCAGCTTGCGCGACCTGCTCGGGTGCTTGAGCTTGCGCAGCGCCTTGGCTTCGATCTGGCGGATACGCTCGCGGGTGACCGAGAACTGCTGGCCGACTTCTTCCAGCGTGTGGTCGGTGTTCATGCCGATACCGAAGCGCATTCTGAGCACGCGCTCCTCGCGCGGCGTCAGCGAGGCCAGCACGCGCGTGGTGGTCTCGCGCAGATTGGCCTGGATCGCCGCGTCGATCGGCAGGATCGCCATCTTGTCTTCGATGAAATCGCCCAGATGCGAATCCTCCTCGTCGCCGACCGGCGTTTCGAGCGAGATCGGCTCCTTGGCGATCTTCAGGACCTTGCGCACCTTTTCGAGCGGCATGGCAAGCTTTTCGGCCAGTTCTTCCGGCGTCGGTTCGCGGCCGATCTCGTGCAGCATCTGGCGCGAGGTGCGCACGATCTTGTTGATCGTCTCGATCATGTGCACCGGAATACGGATGGTGCGCGCCTGATCGGCGATCGAACGCGTGATCGCCTGCCGGATCCACCACGTCGCATAGGTCGAGAACTTGTAGCCGCGGCGGTATTCGAATTTGTCGACCGCCTTCATCAGGCCGATATTGCCTTCCTGGATCAGGTCGAGGAACTGCAGGCCGCGATTGGTGTATTTCTTGGCGATGGAGATGACGAGGCGCAGATTGGCTTCGACCATTTCCTTCTTGGCGATCGCCGCTTCGCGCTCGCCTTTCTGCACCTGATTGACGATCTTGCGGAATTCCAGGATCGAGATCGCCGTTTCGGTGGCGAGGTTCTGGATCTCGGCGCGCAGGTCCTTGATCGCATCCTTCTCGTTCTTGGTGAATTCCTTCCAGCCGCGCGAGGTCAGATTGCCGATCGAGCGCGTCCAGTTCGGGTCGAGCTCGGAACCCTGATATTCCTTCAGGAACTCTTCGCGGCGCACGCCGTAGCTT
>NZ_RZRK01001106.1:0-1527 GCF_003997835.1 Mesorhizobium sp. M7A.F.Ca.CA.004.12.1.1 | reverse complement strand
GTGCCTGAACGGAAAGCGAGCATGCGACTGCGATCCGGCTGGCACCAGCGACGGAATCTTCTTGCTGAAGGGCGTTGGCGGGACGAGGCCAGCATCCGGCTGTACGCGAGCGACGGCCGGACGGCGTGCGATCTTCCATCCGGCCGGAATCCGGTCTGCTAGAGCCGGATGATTTCAGGTCGAATCGAGCTGAAATCTGAATCCGTCTCTAAATCAAAGAGATAGAGTATGATGTCGTCCGAAAACCGCTTCACACTTTTCGGCATCATGCTCTAGGCAGGTATCAGGACGGCGATACGATGGACGCCGACCTCCTTGCTTGTATTCGTCGCCTCGTCGGTCTTGCCCTTGGCGCAGGTGTACATGTCGCCTTCCTTGAGCTTGAATTCCTTGTCGGCTTTCTTGATCGTGAATGCGCCTGAAGTAATGGTGCAGACCATGTCATTGTCCATCACCATCTGAGGCGCGTGTGCGCCGGGCTGGAACACCACGTCGACGACTGCGATGCTCTTGTAGGCGGGAATGTCGGAGTCGCCGGTGCTGACCTCAACCACCCTGACACCGGGCGCAATCTCCTTGCCTTCCTTCGGGCCATATTTCTTGACCTTCGCGGACGCCGCCAGGGTGAACAGAGGCGTTATCGCGGCAGCCGTCACACCGAGAGCAATTGCAGACCTGCGATTTATGGTTTTCATTGCATCCTCCCACATGTTCGTCACGAACGAATGTGCATGACCACAATATATTAGCATGAACGAATATATTTGTATGCGAGGAAACACCCAGGCCCAGCGCGGGCACCAGGAACTCCGGGCTTCCAGTGTCGGCAAATCAGCACGCTATGACAATGTTGCACCGCCTCGCCAGCCGTCGGAGAGGTTCCATGCATCGGACGACCTGCCTGCCGCTGAAACCGAGTTGCTGCGGACCTTCGGACTGCTGTTGAGCCGCTCAAAAACCCTGGCCGTGCCGCCAGCAGGCGATCCGGTGGCCAGCCGCAACCTCCATGGCTGATGGTTCTGCCTTTCTGCAGCCGGGCAGGACCAGGGGGCAGCGATCGGCGAAGGCGCATCCGGTGTTCGGGACACCGGTGGCCTCGATCTCGGCTGGAGCGGATAGTTTCGGCTCGGCCTCATCGGAAGAAGCGGCCAGCAGCAGGGCCGTATAGGGGTGGTTGGGGCCTTTGAAAATCTGGTCGGATGAACCGGTTTCGACCAGGCGTCCGCGATAGAGCACGCCGATCCTGTCGGCCATGTAGCGCACCACGCTGAGGTCGTGGCTGATGAACAGATAGGTCGTGTCCTTGTCGCGCTGCAGGTCGTTGAGCAGGTTGAGAACGGTCGCCTGGACGGAGACGTCGAGTGCCGAGGTCGGTTCATCGAGCACGACGACCTTCGGCACGCCGGCGAAGGCGCGCGCGATCGCCGCCCGTTGCCGCTGGCCGCCGGACAGCGAGCGCGACTTCTGCTCGGCCGTGGCGCCGGCGAGGCGAACCGAGGCCAGCAGGTCGCCGACGCGGGCTCTCAC
>NZ_RZRK01001105.1:0-1543 GCF_003997835.1 Mesorhizobium sp. M7A.F.Ca.CA.004.12.1.1 | reverse complement strand
GTCCGTTCGGTGGCCGACATCTACCTGCCATGGGCGGCATTCACGGCGCTGAGCGGTGTGCTGGCGTTCCAGATGGATGGCGTCTTCATCGGCGCGACCTGGTCCCGCGACATGCGCAACATGATGCTGCTGTCGTTCCTGGTTTTCGCGACCGCGCTGCTGACCCTTGCGCCCGCCTTCGGCAACAATGGACTTTGGGCGGCGCTGCACGTCTTCCTGCTGGTGCGAGGCTTCAGCCTGCTGACGATCCTGCGGCTCAGGGTGCGGACGGCGTTTTAGACGGTGCCCTCCGGGAGGCCCTGCGCCGTCCAGGCAGCGAACGGCACCTGTTCGCGATAGGAATTTTTTCTTGACTCGGTGATCTCAGCTATGGTACATTTTTGGCCATGGTGCTGATTTGCGCCAGTGACCCGCCGCACAGGCGGGTTTTTCGTTTGATGCTCCGTCAGCCAATGCGCCGGCGAGGCTCCGAAGCAACCCGTTAAACCGAGTTCGTTGCCCTGCTGTGCGGTCGGATGCACTTGCACTTCCAGTCGATTTCCAACAGACTTGATGCACCAATTGTTCCAGGGCGAGCTTATGCGAAGCTACCTGCCATATGTCTTGGGCGCGGCGCTGGGATTGCTCGCTGCGTTCATTCTCTCCGCGGTTTCTGGCATCGGCGGCACCGCGCAATTGCTTCTCTTCGGCGTGTTGCCTGCCATCGGCGGCGCCATTTGCGAGCGGGCCGTCAGTCGCAATCTACGCTCCTGAGAGCAGGCTCAGAGTTGCCTGGACGCCCAGAAGTCGAGGCGGCTGCCGCGCAACTCGCAAATCGACTTCAGCCGTTCCTTTTCGACGAAACGGACCATTCCGGAAAGGATACGGCCCGGCAGTGAAGGCCCGGCATAGATCATGCCGGTGTAGAGCTGGACCAGATCAGCACCCGCACGGATCTTGTCCAGCGCCGTATCGGCGGAATCGACGCCGCCGACGCCGATGATGGCGCGGTCCGGTCCGAGCAGTTTGCGCATCTTCGCCAGCACGATGGTCGAACGCTCGAACAGCGGCTTTCCGGAGAGCCCGCCGGTCTCGCGCGCGGTGTCGCCGCTGCGCAATGACGGTCGGGAGATGGTGGTGTTGGAGACGATGACGCCGTCCACCTGCTTTTCGGTGACCTCGGCGGCGATGTCCTCCAGCTCTGCCTCGACCAGGTCCGGCGCGATCTTCAGGAACACCGGCGGCTGCGCCGTTGCCGCGGCGCGCGCGGCCATGACACGCGACAAGAGTTCGCCAAGCTGCTCGCGCGCCTGCATGTTGCGCAGGCCCGGCGTGTTGGGCGAGGAGATGTTGACGGTGAGATAGCTGGCGTATTGCGCAAACCGGGCGACACCGCGCTCATAGTCGCCGATGCGGTCGCTGCTGTCCTTGTTGGCTCCGATGTTGACACCGACGATGCCGGAGCGCCCCTTGCGTGCGGCAAGGCGTTTTTCGGCCGCTGCATGGCCTTCATTGTTGAAGCCCAATCGGTTGATCACCGCATCGTCGGCAGTCAGCCGGAAGA
>NZ_RZRK01001104.1:0-1545 GCF_003997835.1 Mesorhizobium sp. M7A.F.Ca.CA.004.12.1.1 | reverse complement strand
CGCCGTCAAATCGGGGGTCGGCAATGTCGCAGCGGGGATCATGGTCAGGCGCTTGCTCGGCCTGCCGCGCTCGGTCTTCGGCACCGCCTTCGCTCACCTTGGCCTCGGCCTGACCACGCTCGGCATCGTCGGCACACTTTGCTTCGGCACCGAGAAGATCCTGTCGATGCATGCCGGTGAGACCGTCGAACTGTCCGGCCATACGCTGCGTTTCGTCGGGCTTTATCCGGCCCAGGGACCGAATTACAGCGAGGATCTCGGCCGCTTCGAACTGATCGGCGTCAGCGGCAGCCCTGTTGGCGAAATCAGCTCCGCCAAACGGTTTTATCCGGTGCGGCAGATGACGACGACGGAATCGGGCATCAGGACGATTGGTTTCTCGCAGCTCTACATCTCGCTCGGCGACGAGGGCAATGACGGTTCCGTCGTCGTGCGTTTGTGGTGGAAGCCGCTGGTGACGTTGATCTGGGGCGGCGGCCTGATGATGATGGCGGGCGCGGCGATGTCACTGATGGACCGGCGCCTGCGCGTCGGCGCGCCGTCGCGGCGGCGCAAGCAGGCGAGCGCGGTGCCATCCGCGACCCTGCCATGAACGCGCGGTTTTCTCTGACCTCCATTGTCCTGCTGCTGGCGCTGTTCTTTGCCGGCACGGCCTCGGCGGTGAAGCCTGACGAGGTGCTGCCTGATCCGACGCTGGAGGCGCGGGCGCGGGCGCTGTCGGAAGGCTTGCGCTGCATGGTCTGCCAGAACCAGTCGATCGACGAATCCGATGCCGACCTTGCCCGCGACCTGCGCGTCCTTGTGCGTCAGCGCCTCGTCGCCGGCGACACCGACCAGCAGGTCATGGACTACGTGGTTTCGCGATATGGCGAGTTCGTGCTGCTGAAGCCGCGATTCGACCTGCGCAATGCGTTGCTGTGGGGCACGCCCGTCCTGCTGTTGCTGGTGGGAGGCGTTTTCATCGTGCTGACCGCGCGGTCGCGCCGCGTGCTGGCAACAAAATCACTGTCCTCCGAAGAACAGGCATCGTTGGACGCCATATTGCGCCGCGACTGATGTCCGCCGTCACTCCCAAACATTACCAAAGTTTCATGTGTCGGAAATGGCGCTGTAATGTGTGCCGCTCTAATTCTCCTTTCCGAGGATGCCGACCAAGCAGCGTCCGTTGAAAGAGGATAAGAGATCCATGAATATTGCCCCCAATTCATATTCCGTCACCCGCAAGCGTCTCATGGCTGCCGTCGCATCTGTCGCCGTGGCCGGTGCGATCGGGGTTGGCGCGCTGACCAGCGGAACCAGCCCTGTTCTGGCCGATGCCGTACGCGTCGAGGCGCCGCAGGTGCCGGGCTTCGCCGATGTCGTGGAGCGCGTTTCTCCCGCCGTTGTCAGTGTCAAGGTCAAGGCCAAGATCAGCCCGGCCGCCGATGATGGCTCCGACCCGTCCGACGACCAGGATGGCATGAACAACCTGCCCAACAATCCACAGCTACGCCGCTTCTTCAAGGAATTCCGTGGCTTTGGTGACCAGGACGGCCAGGGTGGCGG
>NZ_RZRK01001103.1:0-1546 GCF_003997835.1 Mesorhizobium sp. M7A.F.Ca.CA.004.12.1.1 | reverse complement strand
TTCCCGTCTGGCGCAAAAACGCTGAGACGAACGGTGGCGAAGGGCTGGGTGTTGCGCCAGGTCCGGGCGCCATGACTAAGGAGGAGGCCTACAAGGTCCTTGGTCTTGAAGCGGGGGCCGCCGCGGCGGATGTCCGCAAGGCGCACCGCCGCCTGATGCAGCGCCTGCACCCCGATGTCGGCGGCACGTCTTTCCTGGCGGCGCGGATTAACGAAGCCAAGGACGTCTTGCTCTCCAATCACAACTAGTCTCCTTCGACGCAGAATTTTTCCGGGAGATGGCTTGCACGCCGTCCTACTGCTGGACGGCGTAGCACTCGATGTTCTTCTTCTTCAAAGCGGTACAGGCCTTCCAGGCGGCGGTCTTCGAACCGAAACCACCGAAGCGGGCGCGGTAATAGGTGACGCCATCCTTGTCGAAGGCGACAGTGAAACCGGAAGCGTCCGCCAGCACCTTGGGCGCCTGCTTGGTGGTCTTGTCGAGAAAGGCCTGGGCCTCGGACTGCTTGGGCGACGAGGCGACCTGAATGGCCCAGCCCGACGGCACCGACGCGGTGTTGACCGGGTCGACAGCCGCCGGCGTCGGCTCGGCATAGGCCGCTACCACCTGGGCCGTCGCGACCTGGGGGGCTGAAACGATGACGGTCTTGACCTTTCTGGTCTTGACGACGGGAGCTGCTTCCTCGGCCTGCGCGGTGTCGTCTTCGGCGACCGTGGCGTCCTCGGCAACGATGGCATCGTCCTGCGCTATGACAGGCTTGTCGTCCGGTGTCGGAGCGTCATGCTTGGGCAGAAGAACCTTGGCGAGGGCGGTGATCGGGTTATTGCCACCGGCCTTGGCGACCAGATCGCCACCGCCGCGAGTCGATGCCCTCGGCAGATAGGTGTTGATCAGGTTGGCCATCTGATTGTCACGGCTGCCGCCCGAGGTGCCGCCCATGACCACGCCGACGATGCGGCGATTGCCATCGGAAACCGACGAGACGAGGTTGAAGCCGGAGGCGCGGGTGTAGCCCGTCTTGATGCCGTCGACACCCTTGATACGTCCAAGCAGGCGGTTGTGGCCGTTGATGCGCTTGCGTCCGTAGAGAAAGGAGCGCTGCGAGAAATAGCCGTAATACTGCGGAAAATGCTCGCGCAGCGCGATGCCGAGCGTCGCCATGTCGCGCGCGGTGGTGAACTGGCCGGGGTCGGGCAGGCCATTGGCGTTTCTAAATACGGTGCCGTTCATGCCCAGCGCACGCGCCTTGGCGGTCATCATGCGGGCAAAAGTGGTTTCATTGCCGCCGAGCATTTCGCCGAGCGCGGTGGCCGAGTCGTTCGCCGATTTGGTGACGATCGACAGGATCGCGGTCTCGACCGTGACGGAACCGCCCGGCTTCACGCCAAGTTTCGTCGGCGCCTCGGCGGAGGCCTTGGCGGAAAACACCACTGGCGTGTTCCTGCTGATCTTGCCCTTCGCCATCGCTTCGAAGGTCAGATACAGCGTCATCATCTTGGTCAGCGAAGCTGGGTAGCGCCTGCCGTTGGCATCTGCGGAGTAAAGC
>NZ_RZRK01001102.1:0-1550 GCF_003997835.1 Mesorhizobium sp. M7A.F.Ca.CA.004.12.1.1 | reverse complement strand
TCAAGCGGGTCTCGACCGCATCGACGTCGCCATCGGCATAGAGCGACACTTCGTGGATGTCCTTGTCCTCGTCGACCTCCAGGACGGCGATCGGCAGCCCTTCTTCCTCGAAGGCTGCCTCAAGCGCCGCGAAAATGCTGACGGACTCGGTCTTTCCGGTGGTGAAGTAAAGGCGCGTCTGGGTCATGAAATCTGTTTCTTTTTGAGCATGATCTTGCCCGAAAACCGGTTCCCACTTTTCGGGATCAAGCTCTAGCCTTTCGCCGCCAGCCGCTTCAGCTTGGCGATGGCCGTATCGGCGCTTTCACCGTAGGCGATGGTGCCGGCAAAGTCGCCATTGGCGTTGAGCAGCAGCACCGAGGCGGTGTGGTCCATCGTGTAGTCGCCGTCGCCGGTGTCGACCTTCTTCCAGTAGATGCCGAACGACTTGGCCATGGCGTGGACCTTGTCGGGATCGCCCGTGATGCCGATGATGCGGTCGGAGAAATTGCTGACATAGGCGTTCATCACTTCCGGCGTGTCGCGCTCGGGATCGACCGATACGAAATAGGCGTGCAGGTTCTTGCCGTCGTCGCCGAGCGTCTTCAGCCAGCCGGCCAGTTCGAACAGCGTGGTCGGGCAGACCTCGGGGCAATGGGTGAAGCCGAAGAAGACGACGCTGGGCTGACCCCTGAAGGCAGCCTCGGTGATCGGCGCGCCTTTCTGGTCGACCAGGGTGAAGGCAGCGCCGAAGGGCTCGCCGCCATAATGGCCGCGATACCAGTCGAAAGTCAGCCAGCCGATACCGGCGGCCATCAGGACGAGAATGCCGACCAGGATAGAACGCATCATCAGAAAAGTCCGTCTGCAGAAATCGCCGCGCCGGCTCAATGCCGCGCCTGTGCGACAGTCTTAGCGGTTCGGCCTCGCACAGGCAAAGTGCCGCGTTGCCGCAACCGCAGTGGTGTCGACCTATCTGCTTGCAAAGCCGGGCTGCTCGCCCCACCTGTGACCGGCAACTCGAACCGCAGGAGGCTCCCTTGCCACGACTGATTGGGCACGGACTGATTGGGCGAAAACTGATCGGCGGCGCGTTGGCCGCGTGTGTTGTCGTTGGCGCCGGTGCCGCAGTCGCCGAGGAAGTCGGCAAGGTCGGCGTCGACTGGCTCGGCAATGACATCATCGTCGAAGCGATCAAGGATCCGAAAGTGGAAGGCGTGACCTGCCACGTCTCCTATTTCGATCGCGGCATCATCGATCGCCTGCACAAGGGCAACTGGTTCGAGGATCCGTCCGATTCCTCCATCTCCTGCCGCCAGACCGGCCCGATCACGATCGGCGACATCGACATGAGCGAGGGCGGCGAGGAGGTGTTCAAGCAAGGCATCAGCCTGATCTGGAAGAAGCAGGTGGTGAACCGCATCTACGACAAGCCCAATGAGACGCTGATCTATCTCTCGCATGCGCGCCAGGTGCAGAACGGCTCGGCCAAAATGTCGGTCACCACCGTGCCGCTCTACGGCCAGAACGTGGTGTGGAGCAAAGGCAAGCCGCAATAGGCTGCTTAGTTC
>NZ_RZRK01001101.1:0-1550 GCF_003997835.1 Mesorhizobium sp. M7A.F.Ca.CA.004.12.1.1 | reverse complement strand
GTCTTGCGTGCCGCGTCGCGCTTGATTTCGACCAGGGCGTTCGGCTCCTCGGCGCCCGCCGACAGGATGCCGCGCGGACGGTGGTACTTGAACGAACGGCCGACGAGATGGACGCCATTGGCGAGCAGCGCCGAGGCCAGCGTGTCGCCCTCGATGCCGGCATAGGACCGGCCATCGAAGCTGAACCGCGCGGTCTTGGCTTGGCTGAAGCGGCCAGCGCCGGGAATGCGGAACGCGCCGCTCATTTGGCAACTCCCGGGAGCTTCGACGGCTTCCGCTCGCCGGCCTTGTAGGTCATGACGAATTTGTCGGTGACGGTGTCGCGTACGGCATTGAAGAAGCGCGCACAGCCATGCATGTGCCGCCAGCGCTCATAAATGATGCCCTTGGGGTTGGAGCGGATGAAGAAGAACTTTTCAAAATCGTCGTCGCTCTCGCCGGCCATATTGGCCGAGCGCGCGATGTGCGCCTCGCCGGCGTTGCGGAACTCGAGTTCCGGACGCTCTTCCTCGCAATAGGGGCAGCGGATGAGAAGCATTTGGTTCGTTCCTACAATTCGCCGTGGCCGACGCGGGCGCCCGCCGGTTGATCGCAAAGCTTCTGTCCCAGGGTCGCGAACGGTGCGACGAGCCGGATGCGCTCTTCCACGCTTGCAGCGGGACGAAACAGATCGCGGGACGCCATGTTGCCGAGGGTGAGCTGCATCGGATCGGTTGTGACGATGACTTGACGCGGCTGGAATGTCTCGTCTTCTTCGAGCCCTTCGGGTCGTCCCTCGAAGAACATCACCACCCTCTGGCCGCCGCTCCAGACGCAGGCCAACGTGCCGTCATCGACCGAAAACGGCCAGCCGGCTTCGTTGCCGGCACGGCTGATCGGCTGCGTGCGCACTTCATCCGGCGAGGGAAAATGGAACATGCCCCGTTCTCCCGCCAGCACTTGCTCCCCCGCCAGCATCAGCGGCATCGCGACAGCCATCTCAGCCATCATCAGTGCGCCACCGCCGCCGCCGCCGCCTCGTCGATGAGCCGTCCGGTGCGGAAGCGTTCGATGGTGAAGGGCGCGTTGATCGGATGCGGATCGTCTTTGGCGATGGTGTGGGCAAAGACATGGCCCGAACCCGGCGTTGCCTTGAAGCCGCCCGTGCCCCAGCCGCAATTGACATAGAGGCCCGGCACCGGCGTCTTGGCCAGGATCGGCGAGCGGTCGGGCGTGACGTCGACAATGCCGCCCCACGAGCGCAGCATCTTCATGCGCGTGAAGATCGGGAACATCTCGCAGATGGCGTCGAGCGTATGTTGCAATATGTGCAAGCCGCCGGTCTGCGAATAGGAGACATACTGGTCGGTGCCGGCGCCGATCACCAGCTCGCCCTTGTCGGACTGCGAGATATAGGCGTGCACCGTGTTCGACATCACCACGCAGGGCACCACCGGCTTGACCGGTTCCGACACCAGCGCCTGCAGCGGATAACTTTCCAGCGGCATGCGCACGCCTGCCATGTTCATGATGACGGAGGAATGGCCGGCGGCAACGACGCCGACCTTCTT
>NZ_RZRK01001100.1:0-1563 GCF_003997835.1 Mesorhizobium sp. M7A.F.Ca.CA.004.12.1.1 | reverse complement strand
GCGCAGGCCGGCCGCATCCGCGCCCGCCACCAGCACTGTCGGTTCCGCCTCTATCAATTCAGGGGCCTCTTCGCTATGAGCGCTCATTGAAAAACCGTTCCGGAACTGTTTTGCCATGGCCAGCCCGATCGCCGAAGAAGACCAGGATAAGCCGCTCGACCCCGAGGTCGAAAAGGTGCGCAGGAAACTCGTCCGCTTCGTCGGGATCAATCTCGGCCTGCTGTTCCTCGCCCTTATGGTGGTGATCGGCGCCCTTGTCTACAAAGCGCGCAATGCACCGCCGGCGAACCCGCCGCTGGCCGGCGATATCCAGACACCCGCCGGCGAACCGGTCAACGGCGACATCGTGCTGCCGGTCGGCGCCACGGTGGTCAGCCAGTCGCTGTCCGGCAATCGTGTCTCGATCGACGCCGAGCTTGCCGACGGCAGCCGCACGATCTTCGTCTACGACATCACCGAGCGACGCCTGATCGGCCGCTTTGCGATCCGCAACAAGTGACCGAGCCGCAACGATGAACGGCAGCAGGCCAATGAGCAAGCCTCAGGCATGAGCGGGTTCGCCGAGCATCGCCGCATCGCCACGGTCGCCCTGGTCGTCGCCAATTATGACGAGGCGATTGCCTGGTATGTCGAGCGGCTGGGCTTCCTGCTCGTCGAAGATGTCGATCTCGGCGGCGGCAAGCGCTGGATCACGGTCGCGCCGGCCAACGGGCAGGGCGCCAGGCTGCTTCTGGCGGAAGCGTCCGACGAGGCGCAAAGGCGGAGCATCGGCAACCAGACCGGCGGGCGTGTCTTCCTGTTCCTGGAAACCGACGACTTTGCCCGCGACCATGCGGCGATGCTGGAGAAGGGCGTCGAATTCCGCGAAGCACCGCGCTTCGAGCCCTATGGCACGGTGGCGGTTTTCGCCGATCTGCATGGGAATCTCTGGGATCTGATCGAACCAAAACGATAGGCTGACGGCCGGCTTTTCCCCGGCAAGGGAAAGCGGCCTAACCCCAGTTGCTTTTTCCCAGCGCTCAGCCTATATCGCCGGTTCTTGAACGCGCCCATCGTCTAGCGGTCAGGACACCGCCCTCTCACGGCGGGAACAGGGGTTCGATTCCCCTTGGGCGTACCAAGTTTTTCGACAAATTTGCAGGATGCCGTCGATTTCGTTCTGAAGTCGACGACCTCGATACTGTGGCGTTTGGGAAACCAGATCTGCACAGGTAGCCGCAGCCTTGAAAATCCCAGTGGCACCAACCACTCAGGCCTTCATTTCATTCGTCTGGTAAACGTTAACGGACCCGAAACCGAGAACCTTAACGCCCCCGCAACTCACGGCGATATATTAGTTGTCGCTTTATTAGCTGTAGGAGGTTGACATGAAGAAAATAGCCTGCCGTTTCGCTTGGGACGAGTCTGGCGCGACCGCGATCGAGTATGGCTTGATCGCGGCTCTTATCGCGCTCGCGATCATCACCGGCGCCGGGGCGGTTGGCAATTCGCTCAACGGGATCTTCACGAACGTCGGCACTACGGTCAACAGCAGCGGCTCGTAAGTCGGTACCTCAATTCGGT